>JBJOPG010000150.1:0-10556 GCA_046050865.1 Cyanobacteriota bacterium | reverse complement strand
GTTGTTGTGCAGTTAACTAGTACCAAGTATGGGTGATTACTTTAAATTAAGAAATTAAGGTTGTTCCCCAAATCCCCAAATCCCCAAATCCCTAAGTCAAAATATTTAACTGCTCAACCGAACCTGATATAAGCTAAAGTATGCCTACCATATGCAAAGGGCCACTACCGCTTAATAGCTCCACAAGTAAGCCAATAAAGCCTAACATTGCCAGGCGACCGTTCCAAACTTCCGCCGCAGTAGTCAAGCCCCATTGCCACTTTTCTTGAGGATACATTTTCATGTTCTTCTTGGGATGGGTTACATCCGCAAAAGAACAAGGGCGATCATCTAGAGAATCAACGACAATATTGGCTAGGGAATCGATAAAACCAGGATGGACATTCAAGGCAGGAACTCGGTGAAAATTCTCAATTCCTGCTTCTTCGGCAACTTCACGGTATTCAATATCGATCTCTTGGAGGGTTTCAATATGCTCCGAAACAAAGCTGATGGGCACTACCGCTAAATCTTTAATACCTTTTTCGCCTAATTCTTTAAGAGCATCATCAGTATAGGGCTGCAACCATTCTACAGGGCCAACTTTACTCTGATATGCCAAAGTATAGTGGTTAGTGCGACCCAGGGTTTCCATAATTAAACGAGTGCAGTCTTCAATTTGCTCTTTATAGGGATCGCCTGCCTCTTCGACGTAGCTTACCGGAACACCATGAGCGCTAAAAAACACATGGGCTTGATGGGGATTAGGAAATTTATCTAGCTCTTGACTAATTAAATCTGCCATCGATCGCAAGTAGCCAGGATTGTCATACCAAGAAGGGACGAGGGTATAGTCTATTTCTTTTAAAACTGGGTCTTCTGACCACATTTCTTCTAGAACACGAAAGCTGGAACCGCTGGTACTAATGGAAAACTGTGGGTATAGGGGTAAGACCACTACTTCTTTAATGCCGTCTCTTTTAATTTGGGCGATTGCTTCTTCCGTAAAGGGATGCCAATAGCGCATACCAATATAGATCTTGGCATCCTGTCCCATTTCTTTAAGTTTGTCTTCTAGAGCTGAAGCTTGAGCTTCGGTGATTGACCTCAGGGGAGAACCACCACCAATTTCTAAATAATTTGCCTGAGATGTTTTGGCTCTGAGAGTGGAAATTAGCCAAGCTAAAGGCTTCTGCAATGCTTTAACAGGTAATCTGATGATCTCAGGATCGGAAAACAAATTATATAAAAAAGGACGGACATCTTCGATTTTATCGGGCCCGCCTAGGTTGAGCAGCAAAACTCCAATACGACCCATAGTTCTTATAGATTAATTTTAATTGTCAATTTCTTTACTAATTTTAACAATATATCTTTTCTTTAGGATCTTCTGTTGGCAGTATACAGAACTTAACTGATTAAATGCTTATATTTTCAGGTACTTGTGCTATTTTCTCAAATACTGACTATTTGAGCCAGATGTCCAAATCTTAGGTACAACTTTGGTTTAAAATCGCTAAGATTGTTTCCAGACTGGGATAACTTCGTTGTTTTTTATTTTTATATTTTTTATATCATGTCTATGGTTAGCTTACTAGAGCCAAATTTAGTTTTAGGCGGGACTATTTTCGATTTAACTCCTATCATCTTGCGAAAACACAATATCAAAGGGCTAATTTTGGATGTAGATGAAACTCTCGTCCCTTTTAAACAAAAAGAAACTACCCAAGAGCTACAACAATGGATTGCCCTCATCAGACAAACCACCCCCATTTGGTTAGTAAGCAACAATATTAGTTACTCGCGCATTGGTAAGATTGCTCAGTCAGTAGATCTTCCCTTTATCTTTGCCGCTAAAAAACCTTCTCGCCGCAAGCTCCAACAAGCCGCTAGGGCGATGGATTTACCCGTAGAACAGGTGGCAATGGTAGGCGATCGCCTTTTTACTGACGTTTTGGCTGGCAATCGTTTAGGTATGTTTACGATTTTAGTGGAGCCGATGATTGATCCCCTCGTAGCAGTCCGTTCCCATCCCATCCGTGATTTTGAAATTTGGCTATCCCAACGGCTGGGAGTATCCTTAGCAAAGAAATCTCCCAGCGTAACAAAAAGCAACAACTCTTGACTTGGGTAAATATAAAGAAAACATTACGAAATAAAAGATTACCTGAAAGATCTGAGAATATACTTACATGATAAAAAGAGGTCAGCTGATATAAAGACCTTAAATATAATAAAAAACTAATACGACTTTAAGAGCGCCAGATGTAGTAAGAGCTTACATCTGGCGCTTTTTTAGGCTGGGCATCATTGGTTAATTTATAGTCATCATCCTGAGCTCTCTAAGTATCCTATGTTACTGAGCATTGATAGAGGCAAATTGATGATAGTAGCTGTTCATCGTCTTGAGAATTGCTTGGTAATAGAGCAAAGTGATACCTTGCCAACTAAACCTCAAAGCGTTTTGTCGTGGTTGTTCCTGATACCAATGCTTGGCGATCGCCGATTGTAAAGCAGATTGATAGGCATCAGGATTTGTCACATCGCAAGTAATCCCGGCATCCCCAATTAAATAACGATTAACCGCATTGTCCATCGCCACCACAGGTAATCCACAAGCCATAGCTTCAATAAACTTGAGCCCGCAACTTTCTTGAGTCGCTCCCGAGGTAAAAATACTGCCACTACGATAAACCTGGGGCATCTGAGCATAGGCAAAAGTCCTAATTTGGAATTGTCCCACCCCTAATAGGCGATCGCCCAAAGCTTGAAAATAATCGCGGTCAGCACCATCTCCACAAATTAACAGACTGGCTTGAGGTAGGCGAGCAACAGCTTCGATCGTTAATTCCAAGCTGCGGTTACTATTACGAGTTAAAGGAGCTACCGTAACAATGCAGGGTTGAGATAGACCTGTGATCAGAGCTGGTCCTTCGGGGGTAAATTCTGTCGGATCAATGCCCAAGGGAATCGTCTCAATTATTTGATTAGGGATTAGTTTTTGAGCATATTGAGCAACTTCTGGATCGAGGGTAATTAAACGATCTGGCTTCAGAGTTAAACTGCGTTCAAGATTTTTCTCCTGATTTAACAGACTGTGGTGATGGGTATAAAGAATGGGAGTGTGTTTGATGGTTCTGACAAAGGTAGCGGCTAACAAACCAGAATAACCATTTTGAGGCAAAATCAAATCCGTCGGATGATTTAAAAGATAGCGAAGACAAGGCAAAAAGCTACTCATTTGATGGAATGCTACCTTGGGCTGTTGCCACCAACCCTTGGTTAAATTGGACATCCAAGTTTTTTCCGCTCCAAAGCTACCAGAAGCCAGAGAACTAAGAGGACGACTAAAAGAACCACAGTCAGCACCACTTAACAGTTCTACTTCAAAATAATTATCGAGACGGCGTGCTAACTCAACAGCAAAAACAGATGAGTTACTTTGCCAATCAATTCCCGCTTGGGGGTGAATCAAGGTGATCTTGGACAATGTTTACTTGCTCCTTGGTTAGTGTTTAGTTTTTAATTCATTTGGCTGAGTTCTTTAGTTTTGTGCAAGAGGGCTTTTTCTCGGTTCTCCCCATCTTGAATTAACCGCTGTAGACGATGGAAGCGATCGCTTCGCTGCAAAAATAAACGCCAATGTAAGTACCAAATTCTCCACCGTAGTTGACAAAACTCTAGGGAAAAGAGGAGACAAGGATCGTGTTCTAGAGCCTGATAACAATAATTGTGGGCAATAGCAAGGTCTGGATTTTTGTGTTGCAGGACATTTTGAGCTAAAAATAAACTGGCATAGCCATAGCTACGGTGCTTGTGCTGTGACCGCTCTGGAGGGAGGTTAGCATAGGCGATTTCGATCATACTGTGCAAATCTGTTTCCAAGGTTAACCAATACTTGGGACTAGCTTCGCGAATTTGACGACAGTAAACCAGGGGCTCAGCAATCGCCATAAATTGACCATGATTACTTAGATGACTTAATCTAATCCACAGCTCCCAATCAGGAATGGTTGGTAATTGAGGATTGAATAGCCCCACCAGCTCGAAACAATTACGGCGCATCATTACCGAAGATAGACTCAGTTGGTTTTGTGCCAGGATTTCTGGGGGTCGCAGCCCCTCTTTAATAGGGCTGACGATCTTACCAATATCTTGCCCCTGATGACCAATCAACAGAGATGCAGAATGAATTAGACTAATTTCGGGATGGTCAGTCAAGCATAGTATTTGCTGTTCTAGCTTTTGGGGATGCCACAAGTCTCCCGCGATCATGAAGGAAATATATTGACCTTGAGCGGCAGAAATGCCTTGATTAAGAACCTCTGCCAAACTCAAATTGTTGGCTGAAAAAAATCTGAGGCGAGGATCAATTTGTTCCTCAAACCAGGAAAGGATCTGAGGATAACTATCTTGCACTAGTAGCACCTCAAACTCTTCATAGGTTTGTTGTAAAATGCTCTTAATTGTGGCGGGGAGATAGTTAGATCCCTGGTGGTATCCCCAGACGATAATCGAAACTGTCGGTAATTCTAAAGACATAGTTGCGTCAAATAAAGCATTAAGATGAAATTCAAAAAAGAATACAACACATTTTCCGCAGGGGGGAATGGCTATTCGCCCTTACAGATCTAAGGTGTGATGGGATTGAGGAAAATGAATTTTGGCAGTTAATTGCAGATATAAAAATAAATTTTTGTAGATTACTTTATCCCAGTTATGATGCACTGCAATGTAGGTTTGAGCCTTCTTAGTCATCGCCGATAGCAAATTGGGGCGCGACATAACATATTCCAACTGAACTAATAAAGAATCAAATTGCCCCGCTCTAAACAACAAACCGCGATCGCGACCGAGCAATTGACGATGGGTAATGGTATCACTAGCAAGGATGGGAACTCCTTCTCGCATGGCTTCCAGCATAGCAACGGAAGAACTTAAATTGTTACCTTCCGAAGGTTCCACAAATACTCCCGCATCCCGCACCAATTCGGCCAAGAGGTTGCCGTTAATCTCCCCCGTAAAGACAATATTTTCTTGCTTACGAGCCATTTGCAGTAAATGCATACTGTAGGGTAAAGCATGACTAATATCCCCTGCTAAGACCAACTTCCAATTGGGAGGTTGTAAATGCTGAAAAACTTTAATGAGTAAATCGAGTCTTTGATTAGGCTCGAATGGCCCCAAGTACAATAGATAAGACTGTTGTTCCAAGCCGAAAGCCTGGCGACAGCTACGGCGAAAACTATAACTACTATCTTCCTCCGTCATGAATTTAGCGGGGGCGTTGGGAATATAATGAGAATAAGTGCCATACTTGCGCAGAAAATAGTCCGCTAACTCATGGTTCGTGACCACAATTTCGTCTGCATATTTGACTGCCATCTTTTCCAACCAAGGCAAAAGCCAGGGAAATGTTCGAGAGGATAATGTTTGAGGAGATTCTAGCTGGTGAAAAGTCACTACTACTGATGAATTAGAAAATATTTGAGGAAACCAGGCAAACCAAGCAGCTATCACGCCATGGAGGTGAATTACATCATAGCTACCGAAAGTCGCCCAAATGGCGCTAAAAGCGGAGTTGAGCAAACTAAGCCGCTTGCCTGGAAGAGAAAGTAACGTAATTACCTTCATTTTTTGGTAGAAAAAAGTCGAAAACAAAGCAGAAAACCATGATTTCTGATGATAGCTAGGTTGAACATATAGATCTACCTCATGTCCCCGAGCCGCAATTTGCGGGTACAGTTCTTGGCAATAACGTTCAATTCCTCCAAATTTAGCAGGAATACTCCTTGCTCCTATGACGGCAATTTTCATTTTAATATTCTCAATATTCTGAGTGTGGTGTGGTTCTGGGTCTCGGTGCAGATTAGCGGTCAAAATTGAGGCAGCATAAAATCAGCTCTAATCAAGTGTTTTGCATTCATGCTGCGGTCAAAATTCATCTTGATAGTTGCGTTGCGATCTCGCCTTACAAGAGCTATTTGTTTTTGCTAGATACACAGAAAAATTTCAACTCGAACTTTAAATTACGAGAGACTCTAGTAATCAGAATCCATAAAGTTATAGATGAGACGATTATTTTTTTTGTCGTAGCAACCATAACAATGAATCATACTAATGTTCAAAAAATCTATTGGTGGGTCAATTCTTTTATTGTCATATTGATTTAAATCAAAGTTACTTTTCTTGATTTTTTTCAAATAAAAACTAGGTTTTAAAAGTTGACAACCTAGAATTAAGCTAATTAGCCTATTGTCTTTAGCCATTATATTTAAAGCCTTTTCAGGGCTGAAGTTATTAGTTGAATTGAGCGACGTGAGTATTTTACTATTTGCTTAATTATTATCTGTATTTTTGCTTAAGAGAAAATACTGAGGTCGTTTTCAAGCATCATCTTAAACGCTCAAAATAGAATTGGCAATCTTGATTAATGAGCAAAATAGTAGTTTTTATTCAGTGAATTCACGTAAGCCAAATCAGGCTTGGATTAGAGTGTCAATATAAACTTTTGATGAAGTAAACATTAGATTATTTCAGAGTATCAACATGAATTTTTGATGAAGTAAATAATTAGATTATGAAGATTCGATTGACAAGATCAAATAATCTCAGATAATCATTGAATTCAGCTCAAAAATACTTGAACAACTTATTAAATAACTTTTAGTCTTATGTTCTCGTGATATTTTGATCATGACCCCCATCTCAATATTTCAGTTTTTCTATAGCAAAGCGATCGCCTAAAATAAATAGAGTTAAATCATCATCGTCCTGCAAATCTGAAGCAGGGTAAGAATCTTAATTTTTATGGGGCTTTTATCTCTAGAGCTGAGATTTAAAGCTACTATCACGAGGAATTTTAGCTTTGTCGATTGGATATCTTTGAATTTAGCTATTAGCTATCAGCTTTTTAAAGAATTTAACTGAAATGAAATATTACTCATTCTTCTTGATGAGGCAAAATTCCGAACTCCGAACTCCGAACTCCGAACTCTGAATAATGAAAAAAGCTATTTACCGTATCTTAGATGCCAACCTCGATCGCGCCCGTGAAGGGTTAAGAATCATTGAAGAGTGGTGTCGTTTAGGATTGAACAATCAACCCTTAGCCGAGGAGTGTAAGCAAATACGTCAAGAACTAGCTCAATGGCATAGTTGGGAACTACGTCAGGCGAGAGATACCCCTGGGGATGTGGGTACGGATATTTCTCATCCCCAAGAAGAAGTGAGGGATAGCATCGAACAGCTACTCCAAGCAAACTTATGTCGCGCTCAAGAAGCCCTGAGGGTCTTGGAAGAATATAGCAAACTTTATCTTCCAGACATGGCGATCGCTTGTAAGCAGTTGCGCTATCGTGTCTACACCATTGAAAGTACTCTTTTTAATAGCTATCGACATCAACAACTACAAAATACACCGCTATATCTAGTTACTTCCCCTGAACCAGACTTACTCAAGTCAGTAGAAGCAGCCCTCAAAGCTGGTCTTAGTTTAGTGCAGTATCGCCATAAAGAAGGTAGCGATATTGAACGCTTAGAAAAAGCTGATCAATTGTGTCAATTGTGTCATCAATATAATGCTCTATTTATTGTTAATGATCGGGTAGATATTGCCCTGGCGGTAGATGCCGATGGTGTCCATTTAGGACAAAATGATGCTCCAGTAGCCTTTGCCCGCGAAATCTTAGGGAGCCATAAAATTGTTGGTCGTTCTACTACCAATAAACAAGAGCTAAATAAGGCGATCGCCGAGCGAGCGGATTACGTTGGGGTAGGGCCTTTTTATGAGACTCCCACTAAACCGGGAAAGTCACCTTTGACCAAAGAATATATCGATTATGTCAAGGCTAAATGTCCCGTTCCCTGGTTTGCCATTGGTGGCATTGACCTCAACAATTTGGATTCCATTCTCGCCATTGGCGCTCAAAGAGTAGCGGTAGTGCGTTCGATCATGCAGGCAGAACAGCCAGGACAAGCCACTCGCCAGTTTTTAACTCAGTTAATCAGACGATAATTACCCCAGTTTCTAGCTAGATTTATGTTGAATACAACCAAGACCATAACCATTCAGGTAAATGGAGAAGACCATACCTGCGTAGCTGCAACGACTCTGCCAGAGGTACTAACTCAACTGAAACTCAATCCCCGCCTAATTGCCGTCGAATACAACGGCGAAATCTTACATCGTCAATATTGGGGGGAGACTCAAATGCAGTCAGGCGATCGCTTAGAAATTGTCACGATTGTCGGCGGCGGTTAAGTAAAACATTTAGATTAGTTTTTAGTTCTTAGTTAGTTCTTAGTCTGATGGAATAATACCTTTATGGCTAAGGTACTGAATTTTGACTTCAAGGTGTGGATTTTGGCAGCAGGAAGGCTGTTATCGGAAATTGGCACTGGCTTTACTTTGTTTTATGCGCCGATTTTTTTCGTTAATGAAGTAGGACTCTCCTCAACATTGGTGGGAGTAGCTTTGGGCAGTGGTTCAATCTCTGGCATTGTGGGCAGACTTTTGGCAGGACAAGGGGTAGATTCTCCTCGTTGGGGACGTAGGAAAATATTATTAGCCTCCGCAGCGGTATCAGTACTAGCAAGCCTAGTTTTTGCCTTGTCCTTTAATTTTCCCACCTTAGTTTTAGGTAATTTATTGATGGGTTTTGGGATTGGTCTTTATTGGCCCGCCACCGAAGCCGCAATTATCGATCTCACCACTCCAGAGCAACGGAATGAGGCTTTTGCTGTTACTCGACTGGCGGATAGTTTGGGTTTGAGTTTGGGGGTAGTGTTGGGGGGTGTTTTAGTTGCCAATTCAGGCAACTATCGAACTTTATTTATCATTGATGGCATTTCCTTTATAGTTTTTTTTGCCATTATCTACTTCGCGATCGCCGAAACCTATCAATTCCAACCTCCATCAGGGGAAAATCAAGGGAGTGGCTGGTCTTTGGCTTTAGGCGATCGCGCCTTGATGGTGTTTGCTGCCGTCAATATTTTATTTCCCATCTATTTATCGCAAGTGCAAAGTACCATGCCTTTGTATTTCAGAAACTTTGTCCCTCTAGATGATTCCACCACCGGATTTGCCCCCCAGATCATCAGTGGCTTATTTACCTGGTACATTGCCTTTGCCGCAGTTTGTCAACTTCCTAGCGCCTGGCTCCTCAACCGTGTTAGCCGTCTGACGGGATTGAGCTTTTCTTTCATCCTTTGGGGCATCGGATTTATCCTAGTCTGGGTGACAGGCAATGCATCGGGGCATCAGCTAATTTGGGCAACCTTAACTTTAAGTGTCATGTCTTTAGGAACGGTAACCTATACTCCTGTAGCTTCTAGTTTCGTCGCCGAATTGGCTCCTGAATCGTTGCGGGGAGTATATTTTGCGATTAATTCTCAGTGTTGGGCGATTGGCTATTTAATTGGCCCGACTCTAGGGGGCTGGGCATTAGATCACCCTCAGGTTACCAACTATTTTTGGCTACTTTGTGCCGCTTCAATATTATTAGGTATTGGAGTTTTACAATATCTCAAACAGTTAATCAAAGTATTCTAGTATCACCAAGAGAGAATGCGATCGCAAAGCGAAGCTAGTCCTTTTCCTTTTTCCCTCATTGCTTAAAAATATGGACAGATATATTTTACCTGAACTTACTTCTACCGTGTCCTCTGGGCATAAGTTTCAAGTGATTACCTCCAGTAAAGCGATTTATTGCACTCAAAGCATTACCCGCATAAATACAGATTCAAAACAAATTTAAGCTTTTCTGGGATATAACCACCCACTAAACAATCGAGTCATTCGAGGCATGACAACATAAGTCATTAGACCAACCAATCCAACTGTAAGAACCAAACTACGCAACAACATCGGCAGAGAAGCTAAAAAACTTCCGAAAAGTAGATTAATAATGACAATCAGCACAAAAATTGCTATCCAAGTAATGATCGCCATTTTATAACGAGGAGGAGGAATCATTGGACGAGACGCAGAACTATTAACAGCAAACCAGGTTTCTAGCCCTGTCATTATTTCCAGATTGGGTGGTTTCTCTTCTAAGCGATTTAAGATTTCAAACCAGTGAGCAGCTTCATGGGAGCGACACCATCTTTGATAGTCTGCTTGAGTAGCAAATCTAACTATAATCTGATAATCGTTATTATCCCCTCTTTGTGGCTTGAGGACAGTTACGCCCAAATGACCAGGGAACTCTAGCGCAGCATCAATAGTGTCAGATAAAGCTTGTTCAAATTCTTTTTGACTACTTTTACGAGGTCTACGAGTAATCAATACTGTAACGGATTGGTGAGAGTTTAGGTCATGTCGATCGTGATTCATCTTTTCTCACCTACAACTTCTTAAAACCATCATAAATTTCTAGCACTTTTTCTTCTCCCAATTTCCCTGGTTGTGAAACAGAATGTTCCATTTCTATTAATCCGTCATATCCTTTAGATTTGATGTGTTTGAGTATGGCTGTGTAATATCAAGTACGGATAATCAATTAAAATAAAAGTGCATCCATCTTTTATGAAGTAGCCGTGCCAAAACAACTTTCTCTAAGTCAACACTTAAGTAC
>JBJOPG010000149.1:0-10589 GCA_046050865.1 Cyanobacteriota bacterium | reverse complement strand
GAGGGTTTGACGTTGCCAGACGATCGCCCCGAAGCCAACGATTAAATTAGCCACACAAGCACCAACAAAAATACCATTAATGCCCCAGAGGAGTTTCCCCAAATGAGCCAGGGGTATATAAACCACTAGGGTATGGGCAAGGGTCATGGCTACCGAAGGTAAAGGTTTACCTAAAGCAATAAAAGTTGAACTAGCAATCAGTACAATCCCCGCCGCGGCATAGCTAATGGGAACGATCGCCATATATTTAGCCACAATTGCGATTACTTCCTGATTTTTATTAAATATCGATGCAAAGCCAGAAGCAGTAAAAGCCAGAACCACAGCGATCGCCACCCCCCAGATCACGCAAAAACGCAGACTCAAGCTAAAAGCGCGGTTAACTCGTTTAAATTTACCGGCGCCCAAGTTTTGACCGACGATCGGGGCAATGGCTGCGGATAGGGCAAAAAAGACAATCATCACCAATGATTCCAAACGGGAAGCAATACCAAAAGCAGCGATCGCTTCTGAACCATATATTGCGACCATACTGGTAATTAATCCCAAAGAAATCGGCGAGATGGCATTCTTGGCAGCAGCAGGAATACCCAAGCGTAAGATTTCTCCCCAAGACTTCCAGATTTTGCCTAATTTCGAGGGACTTAAGCTAATTAATCCCTCATGATGGAGAAACATTAAACCACCGAGTAAAATAGTCCCCTGAGATACGACAGTGGCGATCGCTGCTCCTGCTAGTTCTAATCGAGGGAAGCCCAGTAAGCCAAAAATAAATAGAGGGTCAAGCAAAATATTAATCAAGGTAGCAGTGAGGACAATCAGACTGAGAACCTTCATCTCCCCTAAAGCCCGAATTGTATTCATGGCGATCGCCGATACTACCAGAAAAATTGCTCCCAAATACCAAATCTCCATGTATTCTTGGACGAAAGAGAGAACTTCAGATTTAGCTCCTAAAGTCTTAAACAAAGGAGTAATGGTCATCAAAGCCACAACAGTAAGTATGATGCCGATGATTAATGAGAGAGTTAGACCATCGGTGTTAAGCCGTTGAACTCTTTGGCGATTTTCTTCCCCAATGGCGATCGCCACAACTGCTCCTGCACCATCTCCTAGTCCCATAGTCAAGCTAGCTAGAGTGGCAATTACGGGAAAAGTCAAGCTCATAGCCGCCAATTCATCAGTTCCCAGTTGGGCAACAAAATAGGTGTCTGTGAGATTAAAAACCACCACAGTCAAGATATTAAAGAGCATTGGTATACTTAACTTGACAAGGTGAGAGCCTATACTGCCATCAGTCAATCGGCAGTTCATAATTTCGGGTTGCATAGTTTTTATCCCAATTGAAATTGTGGGTATTTGTAGGGACGAATGACCCTTCGGGTTCGACAGTTGCCCTTACCTAGCTGACGGTGGCGGTAAGCTCTTGTTCTTGGCGGACACGAGGACTCTGAACGATCATCTTGACTCCCTTGGCAGGAATTAAAACCACACCTCGACCTTCCAGTTTTTCTGGTTGTTTGTCAGCTAGTGTCAATTGATAGCGCAGTAAAATCGTTGCTAAAACTAATTTAATTTCCATTACTGCCAGATTTGCGCCGATACAACTACGGCTACCACCGCCAAAGGGAAGAAATTCGTAAGCAGAAAATTGTCTTTCTAAAAATCGTTCTGGTTTAAATTCTTTGGGTTCTGGATATAAATCTGGGCGATGATGAGTTAGATAGACAGAGCCAAAAATAGCTGTACCAGGACTGAGCTTGTAACCCATCAATTCCACGGGTGATTTTACCATTCTCCCCGACAGCAGCATATTAATCGAAGACATCCGCAAGGTTTCATTACAGACAGCGGTTAAATAGGGTAATCGCACAATAGCCATCGGATCTGGTGATTCTAAGCTGGTAATTTCTTTGAGAAGCTTGTCACGAACTTCAGGGCGTTTATGCACCCAGTACAATGCCCAAGCTACCCCAGTAGCTGAATTTTCATGACCAACAAACAATAGGGTAATGATCTGATCCCGTAACTCTTGGTCAGTAAGTGCTTCGCCAGCCTCATCACGGGCAGATAACAATAAACCGAGAATATCTGGACTTTCGGGGTTGGGTTGCCGACGACGTTCGGCGATTTCAGCGTAAATTAAATCGTCAATTCGCTGACGCATCCTTAAAAAATAGCCCCAAGGACTGTTCTCTCCCCAATCTTGTTGCAGGAAGGGTAAAAAGCCACTAGCTAACAATAAAGGATTCTCAAAATCATTCATTAGAGTCAGCATTGAGTCCTTAATTTGTTTGCAGCGATCGCTATTATGAAATCCCAACACAATCTCTAACATGATTTGAAGAGTAGTATCCAACATCAAAGTACGAGCGGCAAAGATTTTACCCTGGGGCTGACGGCTCATTACACTGGCGGTAATCTCACAGATTGTCTGTCCATAGCCACGTAAGCGATCGCCGTGAAAAGGAGGCATTAATAATTTTCGCTGTCGTCGGTGAGGTTCGCCGTCTTGCACAAGCATTGAATATGTACCCAACCAAGGAACTAAAATCTGGTTCAGATCGCTAGGAGAACAAAAATCTTTGGTGTCGTTAGTTAAAATCTGCTTGAGAGCTTCAGGATTACTAACAATTACGGTTGGTTGAGAATGGAAAGAAAAAGCTTTAGTGCTAAAAATATCTCCGTAGCGTTCAGCATTGGCTTCCATATAGCCGATGGGATCGGTAACAAAGTTAAGATTTTGCAATAAGCGGGGGGTTTTTGGGCCATCAGGTAGTTTCATGATCAAGCTCCTTTTATGTTTAAGTTGTAGGGGCGAACGGCCGTTCGCCCCTACTGAATTCGCGGAATTCTTCGGGGGTTAAAGCGTTATTAATCATTTTTCCGTCTTGAAACCAGATAATTCGCTCGCACCGACGGGCAGTCTCAAAGTCGTGAGTCACCATCATGATGGTCATGCCGTGATCGTTAAGACTCTGAAAAATTTGCATTATCTCTTGGCTGGTACGGGAGTCTAAAGCTCCCGTGGGTTCATCTGCCAAAAGCAAGATGGGTTCATTGACGATCGCTCTGGCGATCGCTACCCGTTGTTGCTGACCACCAGAAAGCTGATTGGGGCGATAGGACATGCGCTGTTCTAGCCCTACCTGGTTTAAAGCATAGGCAGCCCGTTCTTGGCGTTCTTTAGGAGGCAACCCGGCATAGGTCATGGGCAACATCACATTTTCCAGGGCGGTTAGCTGGGATAGCAGATGGAATTGCTGAAATACGAATCCCAGTTGACGATTGCGGATATATGCCAAGTCATCGTCCACTAGTGAGTCTACTGCTGACCGTTGTAGGTAGTAGCGCCCACTACTGGGTCGATCCAGACAGCCTAGAATTTGCATGGTCGTTGATTTACCTGAACCAGAAGGGCCCATAATGGCGCAATATTCCCCTTGGTTAACTAGTAAATTAATCCTGTCCAGAGCTACAACTTCTAGTTCTCCCTGTCCATAGCACTTGCTGATCTGTTCTAAACGAATAATTTCCGCAGTAGTTGACGATGATCTGAATGCAGACATAGCAGACATAAGTTCGGACATAGGCCTTAACTCCTTAAAGCAGTAATGGGGTCGAGACGAGCGGCATTACGGGCAGGAATTACCCCAAATCCCAGTCCAATCGCCCCTGATACCCCCACGGCCAACAGAATTGCCACGGGACTGACGATGGCTTCTAAAGGGGTGAGGATTGCAACCATCATTGTCCCCGCTACGGCGATCGCAATCCCAATACCGCCTCCTGTTAGGGCTAAAATTACCGCTTCCACCGTAAACTGCACCTGAATATCTTTGTGGGTTGCCCCCAAGGCTTTACGCAAACCAATTTCTTGGGTACGCTCACTTACCGACACCAACATAATGTTCATAATGCCGATTCCTCCTACCAATAGAGAAATACCAGATGTAGCTGCCATCAGCATCACTAGCATCCCCGTCACGCTATCAGCGGTTTGGAGTAGTTCTTGTTGGCTACGGACGGTGAAATCATTTTCTCCCTTGACGTTATGGCGCAACCTTAATAAGTTGTTAATCTGAAATTGGGCTGCGCTCATACTGGCACCAGACTTCGCCGAAACGGAAATAGACTGCAAAGTAGGACTAGTGCGAGCATTATCTTCTCCTGTTAGCTGACTTGCCATGACGCTAATGGGAATAAAAATCGCCTCATCCTGGTTCATTCCCATGGATGCACCTTTTGCTGCCATCACCCCAATGACCCGAAAGCTATAGTTGCGAATGCGAATTTTGGCACCGATCGGATAGCGATCGCCAAATAAAGTTCGAGCGGTTTCGCTACCCAAGACTGCTACCCGTTGATGTTGTTGCAATTCCAAGATGCTAAAAAACCGACCCCGATGCACCCCCGCATTACGCACACTGGTATATTCAGGTGTAGTTCCCGTCACATCCACTTGCGTATCTTGATCTGCCCAGGTGACCCGTAGGCGATCGCTTTTTTCGGGAGCCACCCCAGCAATGGCAGGAACTTCTCTCGCCATGGCTTCCGCATCCTCTAGCACTAAACTCTCCGCAGGAACAGAAGAGGAAAGAGGCCCTTCCGCAGCTATACCAGGCAACACAAACAGGATATTGGTCCCCAGAGACTGAAATTGACTACCAATAAACTTTTGCGCCCCTTGTCCGACGGCAATCATCGCAATGACCGAAGCATTACCAATCACAATCCCCAACATAGTTAGACTGCTGCGCAACTTGTTACCGCTGAGGGTGCGGACTGCCATACTAACGTTTTCTGCTAAATATACTGACATTATGTTTAGTTGTTAGTGTTAAGACTAATTAAAACGGTTTAGATAAGGTTTCAGGGGCTTTGCCTTCAGGAAAGTCGATAAATACTCGTTGGGTTGGTTTCAAGCCGTCAATGATTTGCGTTTTACCGTCTTGAGTTACCCCAACGGTAACGGGCTGAAATTTAGCTTCTCCCTGAGCATTGGGTACGAGCACTCCCATCTGCTCCTGGCGATTAGTAACTGCGACGGTTGGCACTAGCAAAGCGTCAGGAATTGGTTCGCCGATAAAAATAGCGTCTACATTCATCCCAGAACGTAGGAGAGATTCGGCTTGATTTAACCTAACTCGGACGCGGAAGGAGGTTACATCGTCTTCTGATACTGCCTCTGGCTCGATGGTGCGGACTGTTCCTTGAAAAGTGCGATCGCTATAGGCGTCAGCAATAATATTCACTGGTTGCCCCGTTTTAATCCGAGCAATATTGGCCTCGGGGACATTAACTAAAACCTCTAGCCCTGATGCTAACTCCAGAATTGAACTGGGACTGGCGGAGGCTGAATCCGCTGCCGCTGCCATAGATGGGGTAATAATTGCCCCGACATTGGCGTGTTTTTGGGTCACAATGCCGTCAAAAGGAGCTTTAAGAGTCGCTTTATTAAGTTGTGATTGAATTTCTTGCACTTCCGCGCGAGCAGTGGTGACCCTGGCGGCTGACTGTTGAATATCTTCGGGACGAAAACCCTGGGTGAGTTCTTGTAATTGCTGTTGAGCCTCCTCTAAGCTGGCACGATTAGCTTGCTCTTCTTGAATGATTTCATCCAAGTCTAGTTGGGCGATCGCTCCTGACTCTGCCAAAAACTGGTTACGTTCAAGTTTTTTAGCACTCAAATCAACTTTAGATTGGGCTGAGGCTAGCTGTGCTTGGGCGCGATTGATTTCTTCCCGACGATTACCATTGAGCATTTTGTTATATTCCGCCTCTGCTTCTGCCAATCTGCCTTCTGATTGGGCTAACTTCGCCTGTTGCTCGCTGGAGTCCAGACGAGCTAAAGTAGCCCCTGCTTTTACTTTGTCTCCCCGATCAACATAAAGTTCAGTTAGTCTTCCTGCCACTTCCGCGCTAACATTCACGGTGTCGATTGGTTCGATGGTGCCACTGGCTTCCACTCTCACCGTTAATGCTTGGGTTTCGACTGGAGCAGTCAAAGCTTTGAGATTCGGCTGATTTGCCACCTGTGGTTGAGACATCCTTCTGGAGCCGACAGCGATCGCACTGACTAACAGTAGAATGCCCAGGGATGTCCAGAGCCATTGCCAATAAAAACGACTACGGGATGGTTTGGGTTTTGATTGTGATTTTCTTGGTAAGGACGGCTTAAGGGGAGAACTATCCTGAAGATCCTGATTAATATCCCTAGTAACATTCCTAGTAATATCCTGAGTGAGCTGCATTTTGGGCAGTAGCTTGGGGGCAAAATGGGAATATCCTTTGGATACCGAATGTATTGCCATCACCAGATCAGCAGCAGGAGCATTTTTGAGAATGTAGCCATCAGCCCCAGCGGCGATCGCCTGTTGTACATATTCTTGATCTTCATGACTGCTGAGAATTAAAACTCGACAGTTAGGAAATCGCTGGGCAACTATCTCTGTCGCTTGAATGCCATTCATTTTCGGCATTTCAATATCCAGCAACACGACATCTGGCTGCAAGGACTCTATTTGTGCGATCGCTGTTTCTCCATCGTCAGCAGTCCCCACAATCTGCAACTCGGCTTCTGAGGATAGCATTTCTTGTAATTTCATCTGGATTGACTTTTGATCGTCAACTAGCAGAAGTTTTAGGGTACGAGCAACAGAATTGTTTTGATTGGGTGTAATTGGTTGAGTAAGCATTAGCAAGTAGTAGGGGCGAACGGTCGTTCGCCCTTCCTCATAAATTAATTAATTTGCATTTCTTTGATGAGAAGTATGTGAAAAGGTATATTCAACCTGAAATCACCAAATCTGGACGTAACCGACGGGCATGCTGGAGATAGACTGGGCGTAAAGCCTGTTGTGATAAAGGAGTATTGAGATGAATGAGAATTCTGATACAGCGTTCCAGACTATTGGCTACATCTAGGTGTTGCAAATCCAAAAGGGGGACATATTCCCAGCCAGGACGCTGACGAGCGATCGCCGCAGGAAACAAGGCATCTAAGTCTGAGGTAACAGAGAAAATGACACTAGTAATATCCGCAGGAGCGATCTGATTTTCGGCGATCAGAGCGTCTAACAATTCATTGACAGATTGGGTAATGGCGCCGATGGAGTTACGGCTCACGGTGGTGGCTCCCCGAAGTCCCCGAACTCGCCACTGTTCTTGAGTCTGAGATCTGGTTTGCTGTTGTTCGTTAACGGGATATTTTAATTGGTTCATGTTAAATGTGGATTAGCTTTGTTGTGGTTTTTAGCTTCTAGCTTTTAGCTTTTAGCTTTTAGCTTTTAGCTCTAAGTTTGAATTCACATTATTAGCTGGTAACTAAAACCTTCTCCTGTGCGAGAGCGAAGCTAGAGGGCGGCTTGGGGGCAGTCCCCAGGGCAACTTTGCCCCAACGCATGATGGCGGCAGCACCATTGGAAGAGGAACCCATGGTGTAAACTAAGACCAAATCGTTCTCTTTGATTTTTCCTAGTTGGGCAGCGTGATAGAGATTAGCAAAGGGGAAAGTAGGGCCAATATTGCCGTAAACAGGATTGAGATTAAGGGTGCGTTCTGGGTCAACCCCTAAGGTGCGCATGCAAACTCGCGAATACCAGGCGGTGGGGGTATTAAAGACAAAAAAGTCAATATCGTCGAAACTTACCCCTGCATCCGCAGCTGCTCCTGTGCAACAGTTGCGTAAAAACTTGACGGTGGTATCAACAAACATTTTGCCAGTATCTTTCCTTGCCCGAATAAACATCTGATTAGGAGCTTTCGGGGTAAATTCTTGGTAAAAAGCGCCGCAGGTTTCGGCAGTGTTAATTATTTTTGACCCCAGAACTCCCTGATCTTCTTCTAGGGCGCTGACGATAAAAGCTCCAATGCCATCCCCCGATAAAAATGCCAAGGTATCGTTCGGGTCTGTAAAGCGAGAATAAGTTGTAGCCACGACAATTAACACATGGCGATACTGTCCTGTTTGCACTAAAGAACAGGCGGTTTGCAAAGACACTAAGCCACTGGTACAGGTAGATTCCACATTCCAAGCTGCTCCCTTTAGCCCCAGTTTGCCCGCCAGAAAAGAAGCATCACCAGGTAAAATATGGTCGGGAAATAAAGAAGTGACCAACATCAAATCAATATCTTCAGGAGTAAGTTGAGCAGCCTTGAGAACATCTACAGCCGTTTGATACTCCAGCTCTAAGGTTGAATCTGACTTCTCCACCACTCGCCGTTCCACAGTGCCCCGAAAAGGATCAGACAAATAGGGCATCATTTCTTCTGTCCAGATATCTGCTTCTCTAGACTTCCCCGCCTGATCATTGGCGGAAGTAGCAGAAAAGGCTCGCGCTAAAGTTTTTTGCTCCGCCTGGGCAATCATTTCTGGGTATTGCTGGCGATAATAATCATTGGTGCGAATAGTCTCGGGAAAAGTAACGGCGATCGCTTTAATGCCTACTGATTTTAAGTTCATAATTTAATTTCCTGTTGATTGGTTTAGATAAGCTTTTAGCTTTTAGCTTCTAGCTCTTAGCTGTTTATTGATAACCGATAACTGTTCGTTACTCGTTACTCATTACTCATTACTCATTACTCATTACTCATTACTCATTACTCATTACTCATTACTCATTACTCATTACTCATTACTCAATTTCCCCTTCGCTCCTTGTGTTAACAAGCTTTTAACCCGCCCACTGATAGGGGCTAATTGGAGGGGGTCAATTAAAATATCCAAAACAAAGGGGACGTTAGATTTCATCGCTTTGGCGATCGCTGGTGCTACATCCTGTTCTTGTTCAACCCGCAAGGATTCTGCTCCCATGGACTGAGCCAACAGGGCAAAATCGGTTTTCGGAATAGTGGTATCGATGCCTGTAAATCCTTGGAGTGCCATCCCTTGAGCGCACATATTGTAGCGTCCATCGTTGAGGACAATCCAAACTGCGGGGATGCCAAACCTAACAGCAGTACTGACTTCGCTGTTCATCAGCATTGCTCCGTCCCCCACAATGGCAACGGCTTTTTGGCTGATAGCAGCCCCCACTACCCCGGTCACGGCATGACCCATTGCCCCGACTCCAGTACTAATGCGGTAACGATTTGGTTGCTGAAAACGCAGTAATTTGGTTGCCCAAGCAAAGGAATTGCCTGCTTCCGCCATCACAATGGCATCGGTTTCTGCCACAATTTGCTGTTGGATCTGCTCCATGAGAAATTCTGGTCTGACTAAGCCTGTTTCCCTGGAAGAAATACTGGTGACTTCGGGATGGGGTAGTAACTGTGGTTGCCATTGACAGTCGGGCAGGTGGTTTAATAGCTCTTGCAAAAATAGCTTAACCTCTGAGGCGATCGCCAAGGTAGGTACGGCTGGATAGGCAACCCCTGGGACATCTGGGTCAAGATCAACGTGAATAAACCCTTCTGGGGGAACCATTGTTTGATCCCAGAAAGAAGTCGGTTCCCCTAACCTTGTCCCGAGGACGAGGATGCGTTGGGGGGTCTGCTCTTCCATGTATTGCTGCACGGAAGCATCGCTACTAATGCCTGTAACACCGATAAACTGTGGCTGATGTTCAGGAAAAATACCTTTGCCCCGAGGAGAACACATCACTCCTGCTCCAGTTTTGGCTGCTAAGGCGCGAATTTCCGAAGCTGCTCCCCGAGCGCCAAAACCCACCCATAGAGCAAAGGGTTCGGCGGCTAATAACTGTGCCACCTGAGCAACTGTTTTGCTACTAGCGGTGGGCACAGATTGACTAAAAACCCGTTGTGGGAGAGGTACCATCAAAGGCGCCATCTGAATGGGGGTGGGAATGCTGATATGGGCAACAAATCCCCCTGGTTGAGTTAATCCCCCCGCTAGTCGGCGATAGATTTCGGGAGTTTCCGTACCAATTTCGATGGTAGTAGCATAGTTAAACAGTCTCCCCGAAGTAAACAAACCAGCCACTGGCATGGTATATGGACTAGTTTCTTGGCAAGCCCAGCGACCGCGATTACCTGCGGGAGTAGTGGCAGAAAGGAGAATAACTTTTGCCCCTTCCCCCCGTGCCGCCAGCAAACCAGTTAAAGCATTGGTAATTCCAGGGCCAGTGGTGGCAAAGACCACCACCGGGCGATCGCTAGCAAAATAAGCTTCCGTAGCGGCGAAGGCTGCCCCTGATTCATGACGGAAGTGCATTACCTCGATGTCACTTTGATACAGAGCTGCCCACAGTGGTCCAATGCCTCCCCCCGAAACCCCAAAGGCATAACGCACTCCTAAATCTTGCAAGATCTTGATGATCGCTTCCCCTACCGTGAGCTGAGTCGTTGATTTTGATAGCTGGCTTTGAGGAGTAAAAATCGAGGACTCAAAGGCTGTAGCTCCCCCTAATCGCGGGGTAGAGGTGATATTCTGGGTGCTTTGGCTAATAGAGTTGGCACTCATGATTAGTAATTTTTTCTCCTTATGTAAGTTAAGTAGTTGTGTAAAGTAAATTTCCTAGTGGCGATGGGGGTAATGGGTAATGGGCATTGGTGACAAGTTAAGCTAAATTATTTTTAGTCAACTACTACATTTAGTGTCTAAAACTTATCTTTACCACTAGATGTAG
>JBJOPG010000148.1:0-10679 GCA_046050865.1 Cyanobacteriota bacterium | reverse complement strand
TGCGATTCTTTAGTGACGCTTGTCGCCGCTACTATCTTCTCCCCACACCACATTCCTAATTATTTATTCCGCTCTCCAAACAGCGGAACGCGGGATTAATATATTCCGCGATCGCCTCGTCTTTGAGGAGAGGAACCTGTTCCTTGATTTGACTTGCCGAAGTTTCCCCCACAGCAGATTCACCCTGAATCAGTAAAGAAGTAGTTTGTAAAGCTGATAAAGGCCCAAATAAATTCCCCGTAAGGGCAAAGCCCACTGTACCGACGAGTGCATTGCCTACCGCATTCCAAGTGATGCTAGAACGCAGACTGCTTTGATATTCAGCTAAATATTCTGTTGCCAAACGCGCAAACTCTGCTGCCTGGGGTGCGTCAGGATTGAAGAGAGCATATTGCCGCGCTGTAATTGAAGCATCAAGCCACTTGTCCTCTGCAATATCAGCATCCATCTTCGCCCTCAGGATTGCTGGTTCATTGGGATAAAGACGAACTCCACGGTCTAAGGCGGCGATCGCTTCTGACTCCTGGGCATACTCCCCGAGGGCTTGAGCATAGTGGATATGACCTAGAATAAACTGGGGTTCTCTAGTGGTTAATAGTTTTAAAGAGCTAAGTACCTTGCTTTCCAGGTGCTGTTTTTTTCCTGCTTGATAGTTACGCCAAAACACCTGACCTGCGGGACTAAGGCGAGCGGGATCGGCAAAAGCTGCTCTAGGGGTCGGAGATTTAGGTTGCTCTAGCTGCCATTCTGGCTTGGCTTCCCGATAAAGCTTAACTGCTCCTGCCCGATCGCCCCCTAGATAAAGTTGATCGGCGATCGCTAGTTTGGCTAAACGAGCAGTTTCTTCTGGGGTGGGTTCTTTGGTTTTAACCTCCACAGAATTTTCCTGGTCTGAAGGAACGTCTCTAGTCTGTTGCGGTTTTGGGGACTCTGCTGAAGATCGAAGGGGCATCATCAACAGACAAAGGTTAAGCAAAATCCACAACCACAGGGTGGAAAATATTGATCTAGGGTTAATAACTTTCATATTAACTTTTAACTTTATTTAATATTTAGGTATCTCGTCGCTTTCTCAGAGATCTGTAGCTGGTTAAATGTTGAGCAAGATATAAAACTGATAATAAATAATCAAAAATATTAACTATTACTTTCTATTTTACAATCGGTACATCTTAGACTAGAAAATATGTATTAATAGCTTAGGTAAAACTCATGACTACCCACTTCATTACCGCTGAAATTGACCTAAAATCAAATCCAGTCCAGTTAAATAAAGAGATTCAAGCCAAACTAGAAGAGACAGGAAAACCCCTCCGTTGGGCAGTGACTAAGGTTAATCCCGAACAACAGACGGCGACGGTAGAAGCGATCGTTACTAAGGAGATTTGACTCAAGTCGATAACCCCGCAAAGTTAGGTCTTGGTAGGTCTTATTAGCAAATATTAGATGATATCCCCCTTTACAACTGTGCTGATTGTTCCCACAGGGGTTGGTGCCGCTATCGGTGGTTATGCAGGAGATGCCTTACCTGTTGCCAGAGCGATCGCCCAAGTGAGCGATCGCCTAATTACCCATCCCAATGTTTTGAATGGCGCACAGCTTTATTGGCCCTTGGATCATACTTACTATGTAGAAGGTTATGGCTTAGATCATTTTGCTGCCCAAGAATGGGGATTGCGTCCTGTCAGACAAAATAAAGTCGGCTTACTCTTGGATTGTGCCATTGAACCAGAATTACGGCTGCGCCATCTCCAGGCAGCGGATGCGACTAGGGCAACTTTGGGACTGAATCTAACGGACTATGTGGTGACAGACGCTCCTTTGGGGGTAGAACTCTCCACTGCGGATTCTGGCGCTAGTTGGGGAACCATCGGCAATCCTGGTAGTTTGCTAAGAGGGGCAGAGAAGCTGATTCAGCAGGGGGGAGCAGAAGCGATCGCCATCGTGGCACGTTTTCCTGACGAACCGCCAGATCAACCCAGTCTGCAAAATTACCGTCATGGCTCAGGGGTAGATCATCTAGCAGGAGCAGAAGCGGTGATTTCCCATTTAATTGTGCGTCAGTTTCAAATTCCTGCGGCTCATGCCCCCGCCCTACTTCCCTTAGGGATTGATCCTGAGGTCTCTCCCCGTGCGGCTGCCGAAGAACTGGGCTATACTTTCCTCCCCTGCGTCTTAGTGGGATTAAGCCGTGCTCCCCAGTTTGTAACAACTCCTTTTGTGCCATCTGGTTCCCCTGATATAATTTGGTCTGATACGGTGGATGTGGTGGTGGTTCCCTATAGTGCTTGTGGGGGTAGTGCTATTCTTAGCCTGGCTAATCAAGCCCAAATTATTGCCGTCACTGATAATACAACCAAAATTAACGTTCCTCCCGAACCTTTAGGCATTAAGGTCACGCCAGTTAGTTCTTATCTAGAAGCTGTGGGCGTTATCGCTGCTCTGCGGGCGGGGATAGACTTTCGAGTTTTAAATCCTTCTATATCTCCTCTGCGGAGCCTGTAACAACTGTGGCAAACCCTAATAGTCCTGAACTAGAACCCCTGAGTCGCCCCCAGATCCTCATCTTTATGGGTATTACCGCCATTGTTTTATTGGCGATCGCCAAAATCTGGCAAAAGTTAGGGGGAGTACAGTTACTATCGTGGCAATTTAATCCTCAAGCTTGGCTTTGGAGTGTTGCTCTTGCCGCCGGGATTACTCTCGCCAGTGGGATTATTTATCGTCTTTGGCCAGCTTATCGTCGTAGCGCCGATATTTACCTCGAATTAGTGATTAAACCCTTGGAATGGAGCGATTTGATTTGGCTAGGATTGCTTCCTGGTTTAAGCGAGGAGCTCTTGTTTCGGGGAGTGATGCTCCCTGCCTTGGGATTGAATCTAGGAGCGGTATTGGTTACGAGTGTTCTGTTTGGGGTGTTACATCTAAGTGGTAATGGACAATGGCCCTATGTTGTGTGGGCGACGATTGTCGGTTTTGCTTTGGGCTACTGCGCTCTAGTTTCTGGTAACTTGTTGGTTCCAGTGGTTGCCCATATAATTACCAACTTAGTGTCTGGTTTGCTCTGGAAAATTAATCATCGACAGTTGCCAACCAACATTGACGATTGACATACTCTTATCAACCACAAACTAAAGACTAACGTACTTAGACCCACTTGAATGAAAAATTTATTGCAAAAGCAGTGGCTAATTGCTGTTTGTCTATTGTTGATTAGTATTTTAGTCCGTTTTCCCTTCTACTTTATCGATGTCATCAATTGGGATGAAAGTACTTTTATCTTGATGGGGCAATCTCTCCTGGATGGACATCTTCCCTATACGGAACTCTGGGATATTAAACCTCCTCTGGCATTTGTCGCTTTTGCTGTCTTTATTATGGTGTTGGGTAAAAGCATTCTGGCTATTCGCATCGCTGGGACGTTATGTGTTTTTCTGACATCCTGGTTCGTCTATGTAGCTGGGAGAGAGCTTGGCGATCGCTCTGTCGGTTTTTTGGCAGGAATTATTACTATTTTTGCCATGTCATTGATCCGCGGCGGACAGTCTACTCTGACGGAACATATTGCCTGTGTCTTCCTTGTAGGGGGATTAGCTTGGTTAATTACCAGAACCATGACTCCTGGGGTGTTGTTTGTGGGAGGCTCATTGCTGACGGGAGCGACTTTAGTGAGGCTGAACTTAGCTTATGTGGTAATTGGAGTGGGAATTTGGTTGTTGTATAGCAAATTTAAGCACCAGAAAGTAACTTGGGGTGGGATATTCGCCTACTGTTTTGGTAGCTTTTGTTTAATTTTCCTAACTTATCTTCCCTACCTGATCACGGGAGACAGCTTAATCTGGTTTAATTCCGTCGTATTAGCTCCCCTTAGCTATGCTGGTTCGATGGAACAGATGGCAACAGGAAAAAAAATATTAGGTGCTTGCTTAATCTATTTGACTCTAAGTCAAATTGGGCAAAGAATTTTCAGCAAGAAACAGCAAGAATTTAGTTTATTACAGTTATTGCTGTTTGCCACAGTAATTTCTATTCTGCGGGGTGGGGAATTTCATCAGCATTACTATATTCAGCTTGCTCCTTTATTAGCCTTGACAGTTGCTCTTTTCTGGGGCAGATTACCCAGTCATAAAGGTCGCCTAATTATAGTGGGATTAGCTGTTGCTATTTTGTTGCCGATCGCTCAACCGATCTCTGGTCAATATCAGCTGATTGGCGATCGCCTAAAGACTGGAAAAACGCTACCTTATGGCGATTCCTATGAAATTGTTGAATATTTACAGCAGCATAATCCTGAACAACGACCTGTATATCTGATGAAAAATCATCTTGTTTACTGGCTCACGGATCTTAAACCTTTGAGTAAAGCAGCTACTCACCCTTCTAATTTGGGGAAGGATTATCTCTTTCGGTATATTGATGGGGCAGCCAGCTCTGCGGAAGGGGAGTTGAGGAAAATATTGGCAACACAACCCAAATTTATCGTTAAAAAAGAGAATTTATCCCATGTGGAAAAGCATCCAGGGGCAAATTTACTATTCCAGCAGGTCTTAACCACCAAGTATCGGTTAGTTAAAAAAATTGATGATCGCGAAATCTATCAGATTCGTTCCTGATGATAATCTACTAAGTAAGTCAACCTAATTAAACGTTAAACTAAGTTTCCCCAAATCCCCATATCAAATATTTCATTTTAATTAAGTGGGGCTACTTATCTAACGGCACCAGCGTTACAATCTCGCAGCCACAATTGAATACCTTGACCAATAATACCGTTAGTGGTCTCTCTTGGTGGTGCGGGGGTTGCGTTTTCTGTGGTATTGCCAAAACGAGAAAATAACATGACAGTTTGCCAACCTCTGGTGGTTGGAGTTAAAAATAGCCAATGATAGCTGGGGATATCTACTATTTCATCTTGGAGATATTGTCTTTCGAGGACGGTAAAAAAAACTTGTGTTGGTTCTTGGTCAGAATCAATTTGGTCATATTGTAAGCGAGGCAACTGCAACGGTTCAAACTCAGCTTGACTAGCAGTAATAATATAATTTTCAATCCCTGCTCCTTGATTGCGACTTTGAGTTCGTTGGACGACGCGGTTGCTATAGGCGGGTAAGTCTGTTAACAATAAGGGGATTAATTCTGAGACATTATTGGGACAGGTAAAGTTTTTCTTCCTGGAATTTACTACTGCATCCTTGGCGAGGATCATCGGTCTAGCCCCAGCTTGGGAATTGATGCCTGACTCTGGTAAAGCGATCGCCAAAGGCATGGCTGCAACCATCGTCAACCCCCCCGTCAAAACACCAATGCTCACCGTAATGGTCAAAATTTTCTGACCAATCTGCCACTTTCCTTGTTCAAACTTACGGCGAATTTCAGTTGGATAGAACCCATTACCCATTACCCATTACCCATTACCCATTACCTGTACAGGCGAACGCCCTAAAGGATTCCCTAAAGGATACCGCTTCGCATAAGCTTCGCGTCGCCGTTCACCCCTACCTATTACTTCGATTAAAGAACTAAACGAATAAACTTTTTCTTGCCCACTTGTAGCACTTTTCCTGCCAGGTCATCAGGGGAATCAAAAGTCAGATTGACATCAGTTTGGCGATCGCCTTCTAAGCGCACTGCTCCTCCTTGCATTTGGCGGCGACCTTCACCACCACTTTGGCACAAGCCACTTGCCCCCAAAATATAGAATAGCTTGGCGGGAAACTCCACGGCTGAAAGAGAATATTCTGCAATATCTGCCCCCGTGGTATCTCCCTGGAGTACGATCTGTTCAGCAGTTTGCTGCGCCTGGAGTGCTGCTTCTTTGCCATGAAACTGGGAGGCGACTTCAAGGGCTAGTAATTTTTGTGCCGCTCTAGGGTTTTCAGGGATCTCTGTGAGGGAGATATCGGTTAAAAGCTCAAAGTAATCTGACAGCAAATCATCAGGAGTTTTCTCCAGTTTCGAGTACATTGATAGAGCATCTTCCTGAAGTCCTACGTAATTATTTAAAGACTTAGACATCTTTTGCACTCCATCTGTCCCCAACAAAATTGGCAACAGCAAACCGAACTGGGTCTTCTTACCTGTCTTTTGTCCAATCTTTTGTCCAAAATGTCGCTGCAAATCTCGCCCCACGGCAATATTGAACTTTTGGTCGGTACCCCCTAACTCCACATCGGCTTCTACCGCCACCGAATCGTATCCCTGCATCAAAGGATATAAAAACTCATGGAGAAAAATTGGTTTTTCTTGACTATAGCGTTCAGCAAAACCTTCTTTTGCTAACATTTGTCCGACAGTCATAGTTGCCAGCAATTGCTGGACTTGAGCTAAGTCTAATTTACTTAACCATTCAGAGTTATAACGAATTTCCAAACGTTCGGGAGTAGCAAAATCCAAGATTGGTTTCAGCTGATCGAGATAGCTTTGGGCATTAGCTTGCACCTGTTCTGAGGTTAATTGACGACGCACATCAGACTTCCCTGTAGGATCGCCAATTTGGGCGGTAAAATCACCAATAATTACTACTGCGGTATGTCCTGCATCTTGAAAAGCCCGTAACTTCCGAAAAGGGATACTATGACCTAGGTGAATATCTGTGCCTGTGGGATCGATACCTAATTTGATTCTCAGGGGGCGATCGCTTTGGGCAATACGCTGATTCAAATTTTCCTCAGGATTTTCTGAATCTGGTTGATCAGGAAAAATCTCCCTAGTCCCGCGATGTAACCAATCTAGACTATTACTACTATTACTGCCAGCCGAGTCAGACATTGCCCAATTATTCCTTTATCCTTTGAAGAATCCACTTTAGTCAGATTACCAAAGTATTAAACGCTTTGCTCTTCTTCACCCTAAAATCTATCAGTCAATATGAAATTCGATCTCACTGCCCACTGTTCAATCAGGCAAAAGTCCCTTACCCTGGCAACATATGATTACTGATCACTGAATTATGCCATCAGGAGTTGTCCACGATCGCATTACTATTTGTCTATTACCTTGGGTAGCAGGAATCACCTACTTCTCCACTCGCAGCGCTGAGATTACGTTGGTTTTGTCCTGTGGATATTTATTTAGCGGGATGATGTTTGGCCCCGATCTCGATATTTACTCTCTACAATACAAGCGTTGGGGAATAATGCGCTTTATCTGGCTCCCCTACCGTAAATTCTTGCGTCATCGTTCACTGCTTTCTCACGGCTTGATCCTGGGGACTTGTGTTCGGCTGCTTTATCTGTTCACCGTTATTTTTTTGCTGAGTGTCTTTTGTGTGGCGATCGCCCAACTTTGTTGGGGCTTTAACTGGAATTGGCAAGTTTTTATGGGCAAACAGCTACATCGATTAATCGCTCAATATCCCCATGAAAGCATCGCCCTCTTGAGTGGTTTAGAACTGGGTGCCATGAGTCACAGTCTTAGTGACTGGATCAATTCTTACCGTAAGCATCGACGGAAAAGTAAACTCAGCAAAGCAAAGACCAAAACGCAAAAATCACATCCAGTAAAAATTTACCAAAAGAAAAAGTAATTATTAGATGATTGATTAATTTCCGACTTTTTCCGGCTAAAAACTCCCGACTTTCCCCGACAGACAAGCTACGGGAATTTACTTATGCTGTATTGCAAGCAAGTAATCAAGGAAATAAGTTAATCAGTTTATGTATCAACCAACCAGGGATTTAGCGGGAGAAGTTTGTTTTCGTCCGAATTTTTTTCAGACTAAAAGCAGGATCAATTATTTAATTGATAAATATTTGAGCCATGGACAATTAGGCGATCGCCTGGAGGATTTACCTCAGCAATTTAGGCATCCCGAGCCCCGCCAGTGGTCAACCATTAATTGGCAAGATATTCATCCAGAACAAGTCATCGGTCTTGAACTGGATATTTTTTTGTCTATTCTCAAAGGTGCCTTAGATACGGAAGCACCCATCAGAGAATATGCTCAAACCAGTAGAAAGTATCTAGAACCAATTCATCCCAATATGGCGCGGTTGGTGGGAGGAATGGTGGCAGCGGATGGCACCATGATTGAATTAGGGCTATGGGAAAAAGAAGAACGTCAGCATACTCCTGCTTTAAGCAAACTCTATCAACTGTTGGCAGAGGAACCTATCAACCCACAAGTCAAAACTGCTACCAGCTATCAACCCCGAATGAACCCCTATCAAGACTTATATCAACATGGGCTACATCGAATTATTAACGAATATGGTGCGACTTGTTTATATTTGTGGTTGATGTCCCATACCACGGGAACAACTCAACAAGTACTGGGGGAATTGTTACAGGACGAAATTAATCACTTAGGGAAATTTTGGGGGGTGGGAATGTGGCTCTATCCCGATGGTGCAGAACAGTTTATTGGCTATCTTCTTAGCCAAATTCATACTATCTTGCCTGTATCCTATGAAGCAACGATTAAATCTCCAGAAACTATCAAATCTACGTTTCAACGTATGATGTCTGTTTTAAACTGGCAATCTTGGTCAATTTTGGCGCGAGGAGAATTAGTTTACACTTTTATCTGGGTTTTAAAACAAATGTGGTCTTGGAGTGGTCAATTAACGCCAGAATATTTACACTCGTGCTGTGGAACTCCAGAATTTTTTGGCGTAGTGTTATGTAATTAGCCTCAAGTAAACATTTTTTAAGCAGCAGCAGCTCCCTCTATTAGTTTAATCGTCCCCTTATTTAAATTATTTTCTATGACAGCTCAATTAATCACCAACCGCTCAACCGAAATCAATCAAGCGACCTTACCCAAACACGTTGCTGTAATTATGGATGGTAATGGTCGCTGGGCAAAACAAAGAGGTTTACCCCGCATTGAAGGGCATCGGCGGGGTGCGAATGCTCTCAAGGAAATGTTGCGTTACTGCAAAGATCTAGGGGTACAGACTTTAACTGCTTATGCCTTTTCGACGGAAAACTGGGGTCGCCCCACGGGGGAGGTTAACTTCTTGATGAGTTTATTTGAAAGGCTGTTACAGAAAGAATTAAAAGAGATGGAAGCAGAAGAAGTCTGCATTAATTTTATCGGTGACTTAACTCCTTTACCTCCCTCCCTACAGCAGGAAATGTATCGCTCGATGGAGCGCACCAAGCATAACCAGGGAGTATTTTTCAATGTGGCAATTAACTACGGTAGTCGCCACGAAATGATTAATGCCTGTAAAGCGATCGCTGCTAAAGTTCAGCAGGGGGAACTGTCTGCCGACTCCATCAACGACCAAACTATCTCTCAACATCTTTATACTGCCTCTAGTCCCGACCCCGATCTGTTGATTCGTACTAGTGGCGAAATGCGCCTGAGTAACTTCATGCTGTGGCAGCTAGCTTACACTGAAATTTATGTGACGGATACTCTGTGGCCTGATTTTGACAATGAGCAGTTTGATCAGGCTATAGTTGCTTTTCAACAACGCGATCGCCGTTTCGGAAAAGTTAAGTAAAGAGCTTTCCTCTAGCGTTTAAGTGACGATAGTTTAGTCTAGACAGTTCAACTCAATGAATTTCTCATGCTAAACAAACCCAAACCAAGTGCCGTTGTCTTTGCCAAAGAGATTGAAAGAATAGCAGATTTTTACCGAATCGTTTTAGGTATGACAGCGATTTACTCTGACAAAGATCATGTGGTGCTGGATGGAGATGGATTTCAGTTAGTCATTCACGGAATTCCCAAGGAAATCGCCGCAACTATCGAGATCAAAACCCCGCCTTCGGTACGAGAAGAGATCCCTATCAAGATCTGTTTTCCCGTTGAAAGTATTCAAGCGTCGCGGGATAAGGCGGACGAACTGCGGGGTCAAATTAGACCGAAAAATAACGAGTGGCAGGCTCGTGGCTTTCGTGCCTGTGACGGTTTCGACCCTGAAGGTAACGTCTTCCAGGTACGGGAAAGTGCATAAGATTAACCCCTTGCCTGGCTGGTTGCTACGCTGCTTAACACTAAAACGCTATATTTTTGTTAAAAGTCAACTGCGGTATCAAAAGTAAAGTCCTTACTGAACTTTGCTTGGGTCAAAATCTAAATATTTTCTGGGCTGGTTTATTTGTTCGATCAATTTTGGGTTGATCTGAAGTAGATCATCCTCTAAATATTTCTCAGGCTTGGTGAAAAATTCCAATTGCTGTTCAAAACTATCTCTGCCAGCTTGAAAAAATTCTGTCGATTGATTGGGGGTAAATAACCCATTAAGCATATCAAAACTAAAATTATCCTGTGCCCTGGCGGCTATGACTGTCAGCACTACGATTTCTACTGCCAGTAGAAAAGTATTAAAGCAACTATCAACGAAATCATTGTTGTTGGTTTTCATCTTGCCCTCCTCACAATAGTCAATAAAGTCAATAAGTTTCCTTTTTGCCCTTTTGACTTCTCGACTCATGACTAAATCATGATAAATAGATGGGCAAGTTTGCAATAACTCGTTTCTGGCTAACTACTGACCTCACTAATAACCGAAAATTCATCAAATTCATCAGTATTTGCAGTTTTTTCCCCTTGAACAACGAAAACCGAACAAGGAGAGTGGTGAATTACGTAGTTACTAACGCTGCCTAAAAACATTTCTGAGATATTTTTGTGACCCCTGCGACCAAGGACAATCACATCTGCTCGCCAATTTTTGGCTCGGTCAATAATTCCCAGATTACAGTTGCCAACATGACATTCATAC
>JBJOPG010000147.1:0-10699 GCA_046050865.1 Cyanobacteriota bacterium | reverse complement strand
CCTCAAAGTGGGACTACCAGACTACCTGATTCCCGAGTGGGTGACTATTGCGGTGGTGGCAGTCTTTTTTACTTGGGGATTTTCTAAGAAAGAATTGCCTAAATCTGATGACAATTGAAAGCTATAGCGTTTCTCACATTGGTTAGATACAGGTTAGATACACTTTGGTTGTATTTGGGGAAAGGGGAAAGCAGTATCTCATGGTTCTGAGAACTGCTATATCTAAAATTTAGCAAGAGCAATACTCTAAAACTAAAACAAGGTAATATATCAGGGAGTCCTACAAGACTTAGACATTACTTTATGTAGATCTTAACGGCTTTCATTGTAAAAGTTAAATGTACGATATTCTTAATGACTAAAAATGACAATTAAATTTTTAGAAAAAATATACGACAATCGTCGTTCTGATTCATGGTCAAGTAACCTCAGACAAAAACGAGTAGGTTTATTGACATCCTTGATCGAATCTCTACCAACTCCCTTAAAGATTTTGGATGTGGGCGGCAGACCCATATTTTGGCAGAATGCTGGTTTTTCAGAACAAGATTTTACTAATTTAGATATTACCTTTATAAATATAGAGTCAGTATCAGAACCTGGATTTAAATGTATAGTTGGCGATGCCAGAGATATGGGTCAATTCGGGGATCAAGAGTTTGATATTGTTTTTTCCAACTCAGTAATCGAGCATGTTGGTACTTACAAAGATCAACATCTGATGGCTGATGAAGTCAGAAGAGTTGGCAAAAAATATTTTGTGCAAACACCTAATTTATTTTTTCCCATCGAACCTCATTTTCTCTTTCCTTTTTTTCAATTTCTACCATTATCTTTAAGGGTATGGCTGCTGCATAACTTTGATTTAGGGTGGTATCCCAAGATGGCAGATAAAGAAGCCGCAAGAGAACTATTAAGTTCAACCAACTTATTACATCGCAAGCAATTAGTTAGCTGTTTTCCAGAATCAACCATCTATGAAGAAAAAGTACTGGGATTAACAAAATCCTTTGTGGCTTATCATGGCTGGTAGTATTCTGGTTCAGTTGAGCAGTTAAATGTATTGGGTGATGGGGAATTAGGGAATTAGGGGGACAACTTTATTCTCTAGGGCTGTGTAGATGTTTAGAGCGATCTCATGACCGCTCTATCTATGACTTTATCTGTCAAGTCTTGTCAAACCTTTTGATAAGGACTGGTCAGCTTGTCTAATTGATTGACCAACAAGCTCAGGAATAAGCCAACATCGGTTACTACCCCGACGGATTCTACGGAACCGCGATCGCTCAATCTAAAGTCGAATAAACATGATTTGGATCAGACGATCTCATTTTTTCGATATTAGTTTGCAGTTAGAGTTTTAGAGGTTAAGGTGGCATAATCCCAAATTAAGTATGAGACCCAAAATAGTTTTGGATATCATCTTGCATAAGATGTGAATTCATGGTGTTTCTGGCTATCATCAGGTAACACATTGTACTTTTAAAAAAATACTCTGTGGAGTAAATACATCGAGCGTTTAAGCTTTTTGTTCCATAGCAGAGTTAATATCTAGAAAGTTTTTTTATAACAAATTAATGATGTGTCAGAGTGTTTATTTAAACCACAGCAACCATATGAGCATAAGTTAAAGTAACTCATGATAATTGGAGTTTTCCTAAGAAATATTAAGACTTATGCAGGAATAAACTATATTCCTTTGACGAATGGACATAGTTTTTGCGGTTTAGTTGGCAATAATGGAATTGGAAAAAGTTCTGTTTTAGAAGCTTTTGACAGCTTATTAAATGATAAATCTTGGAATTACAATGTCGTTGTAAAGAAAAGTGGAATGATCACCACAAAACCATACATCGTGCCTGTATATTTGCTGCCACTCGATCAGGTGTCTACCGAGAATTCTGAAATATTTAAAAAGATAAGTAGCTATGCATGGAGTGTTGAAGAGTCTGATATCATCCCGCAGAATCGAATTCATTTCAAGCCATTTCAAGAGCAAAGAAGCATATTAAAAAGTAACGGAATAGAAGACCAACTGTTAATTCCGATAGGCTTATCTTATGATGAAGTACCAAGTTTAAGTATATTCAATACTAAAAAGCTTGTAGAAGTAATAATTGAAGATAGTACTGTAGATAAAACCCAACTTCAGGAAGAAGATTTAAAATCTTTTTTACCACTTCATGGGGAATTGAAAGGATTATTTGAATATATTTATATTCCAAAGGATATCGATCCCGAAAGTTTCACCCAACTCGAAACCAAAGAAATTCAGTCGTTAATGGGTGAAACCCTAAATGAAATCGTAGAAAAATGTGTTCCTCAGACAAAAATTCAAGATATTAACGGTAGCTTGAGCAAGTTTATTGACTCATTGTCTGAAATTCTAGGTGAATATTCATTTAGGACTACTGGAGAAAGACAAGTAAATCTCAGGAAAAATGATGTTTATAAACTAATTGTTGATGCATATTTCAGAATTAGAAAGCTTCATAAAAAGGAAGGAGAACACTGGCTTGAATTAAACATTTTGAGTTCGGGTGAAAAGCAAAAAGCAATAATAGAACTCGCTTTTCAATTTTTAAGCAATTACAGAGCTAGAACTGATAATTTAATAATTGCAATAGATGAGCCAGAATCATCTTTACATATGTCAGCCTGTTACGACCAATTTAATAGACTTTTTGAGATAAGTACACTTTGTTCTCAATTGTTATTTACTACGCACTGGTATGGATTTATTCCTACGGTTGAGAATGGCTATGTAAGTGTGATTTCAAAAGTAGACGGTCAGCATAAATGTGATTTGATAAATATTGGTAATTATAGGGAATCAATTAAGCAGAGTGTAAAAGAATCAAAAGGAAAGCTGCCATATGATATCCGTTTGAAGAGTTTGAATGATTTTATTCAGTCGATAATTACAAGCCTTCTTTTTAACGAGCCATATAATTGGCTAATTTGCGAAGGCTCTTCAGAAAAAAACTACTTTGAAGCATATTTTTCTGACATAAAAGAAGACAAGAAGCTTCGTATTATTCCCGTAGGTGGCGCGGCTGAGATTAAAAGAATTTACAACAATCTTCAAGTTGCTTATGAAGATTTCAAGAAGGAAATTCAAGGTAAAGTAATATTAATATCTGACACAGATGCAGAACTTGTTAGATATTCAACTAAAGAGGAACTTAAAAATCTCATTTGCTACCGTATTCTTAATGAACAACCAACAAGAAAAACAATTCTTGTTAAGATAGACTCTAATTTAGTATCTCCAGGAACAGAAATTGAGGATTCATTAAATGGAAGAATATTCTTTGAGACTTTGAAAGAATTTGAAGAAAATTACTCTGAATTATCAAGTATTATAGATGGTATAAATAATCCCTCAGAAGAATCAACTTATTTTGCTTTAGACTTATCACCTAGTAAGCAAGAGCTGTTAAAAAATTTTTTTGATGTAGACAATAATAAATTTGAGTTTTCAAAAAAATATGTTGAAAAAATTAACGATGAATATAAAGTACCAGAATGGATTGAAGATATAAAAAGACTATATAAAAACTGCTAGGATGCGTTTGTGCATTTGCAATATTTGGTCATAGTGAGTTGAAAAAGGCGATTTCCAAAGGAGAAATAACCGAACTTGTTAGCTAAGAGTCCGTCTTTCAAAAATTTGGAGCCAACAGGCACGAAGTTTACATTAAGAATTTAGGTACGGGCGATCGCAATACCTAAATTCTGATCCATACTTAAACCTTTTGATAAGGACTGGTCAGCTCGTCTAATTGATTGACCAACAAGCTCAGGAATAAGCCAACATCCGTTACCACCCCGACGGATTCTACGGAACCGCGATCGCTTAACTTGGTGACCACCGCCGGATTAATATCCACACAGACCATTTTTACCCCCGCAGGAGTCATATTGCCTACGCCGATGGAGTGCAGCATCGTCGATAGCATGAGAATCATATCTGTTCCTTCTAGGAGTTGAGCATATTCTGACTGAGCCTTAATCAGATCCATTTGGGTGTCGGGTAAAGGGCCATCGTCACGAATTGAACCAGCTAGGGCAAAGGGTACATGGTGTTTAACGCACTCATACATAATGCCGTGGGGGATAATTCCCGCCTCAACTGCTTGTGCAATGCCGCCATAGCGTCGTACGGTGTTGATTACTTTTAAATGATGGCGGTGTCCTCCCCGTACAGGAGTTCCTTTTTGCATATCCACACCTAAAGAAGTGCCCATCAGGGATTGCTCTATGTCATGGACGGCGATCGCATTGCCCCCCAGTAAACCTTGAACATAGCCATCACGGATCAAGCTAGAAAGGTGTTTTGCTCCCCCTGTATGGATGACCACTGGCCCCGCTGTGACCACAACTTTTCCCCCGCGATCGCGAATTTGGCGTAATTCCCAGGCGATCTGTTCTACTACTAGTTCGACTCTTCTCTCGCTGGATACCCCTGCCCCCATAAAGCTAAATTCTTCCGGGGATTTGAGTTCTCGATTGGACTTTTTCCTCACGGTACGAATTCCTTCTACCCCAACAACGATGCGATCGCCTTTAATTAAATCCCTGAGAATTCGACATTCCGCCGTTACACCATTACTATCATCACTAATGACTATCGCCCCATCCATGCGTTGCTTTTGGACTCGAATCCACTGGTTGTTAATCTTAACTTCCGTGGGATAGATATTGCTGACATAAAAGTCATCGGGAGCAACACCATCAAGGTCGCAGGTTTCCAGGAGCGCATTTCCCACCTCCTCGTGGGGAATAACGGCACCTAATTCAATTAGTTGACTCATGATCTTTTCCATCACTTCATGGTCAGGCGCAGATACCCGCACATCGGCACTGGAGGTGCTTTTTCTTTCGATACCCAAGTTAAAGTTTAAAACCTTAAAGCTACCGCCATTGTCTACTACCAGGTCGAGAGAACGATTCATGAGCCCAGCATCTAAAAGATGCCCTTCCATATGTAATACTCGACTTTCGACAGGAGTACTACCATGAACATCTGGTAATACAGGTTCATTAATTCTGAGGGTGAGACATTTAGCTGCACCACCCGCCTTCAGAAATTCAGTTAAGGGAGTCTCAATCACGGCAAAACCAGCCTTAGCTAAACGCTGCTTTAGACCATCACTCGCCTTGTTCATGACTACCGACTGCCCAACGTTAACTGAGTTACAGGCAAAATTAATTGCATCTGTTTCGGCGATCGCAATCCGTTTTTCGGCGGGGACACGTCCTTCAATAATATGGTTGGAATAGGAATCAAACGCTCCTGGATAGTAGAGTAGATAGCCTCCTGAGAGAGGACAGAAACAAGTATCTAAATGGTAAAAGCGATCGTCGATTAAGCGCAGGGATAATACTTCAATATCTAACCACTTAGCCAAATAGGGATGGGAATCTAATTCGGAACGAAAACCATAACCTGCCCACAACCATCGACCTTCGCGGTCTAGTAAGGCATCTCCTGCACCTTCAAAGGGTAGGTCTTGAGGTAGTTCAAAAACATTAAAACCATTGTCTTCAAACCACTGTTTAAAATAAGGTTCTTCTCCCTGACGTTCGGGATGATAAAAGCGACTGAGAACCGCATTGTCTCCTAAGACTAAGCCCGCATTGGCAGTAAATACCATATCGGGAACACCTGGTTGTCCCTGAACCAGATCTACCTGGGCAATCTCCTTCAGAACAAAATTTAGTTTTGACCATTGTTCTACTGCTTGATCGCGGGAAGATTTATGGATATTGCCTTCCATCCAGGGATTAATCACGTAGTCTACATCGTAGTGATCGGGAGCGCACATTAAAATGCGAATTGGTTTATTCATAGAAGTTAGGAATTGGGGAATTGGGGAATTGGGGAATTGGGGTTAACCACTAGCAACCAGTGTATTGAGCAATCCAACCGCCAAACAAAAAAGCCTGGTAAAACCTGCTTACTTGACTAAAACCAGCCATCTGCAACAGCTCGATGATCCTGGCTTCAGGGACAAAATAGATGGAGTTTTTAATGGAAGCTGGAAAATTGGTTTCTGCTTTAATTCTTGTTGCTTCATCTAGCTGACTGAAATAGAGGGTCTGCCAAGCTTTAATTAACTGACTAAAGTAGAATGCATCTTGATCTCCATAAAGGTCGGCAAGGATCAATTTTGCCCCTGGTTTTAGACGTTGAGCAATATCTTTCAATAGCTGTAACTTAGCTCCATCGTCAGGAAGAAAGTGCATCACTAACAGTAGAGTGGCTGCATCCATCGGTTCAGTTTCTGGCAAGCTATTTACGTAACCAGTATGTAAATCAACTCGCTCTTGTAACCCATGAACGGCGAGTTCTGATTGAGCGATCGCCATCATCTCAGCAGCAGGATCGACACCCGTTAATGACCATCCTGGATTTAGCTGGGAGTAATTTACCAATTCCATTCCTGTCCCCGAACCAACAATCAACAGCCTTGCCGATTCATTTAAGTTAGTCTGCAATAAACTCTGTGTCATGCCATGCAAAGACTCATACCCAGGAATCGCTTTACGGATATCAAGATTGTATTGAGTAGCGCGATCGCGGTCAAATTCAATTTTTGCTGTTGTCATACCTGTACCTTAGCCAAAACTGAGGGAAGCTGGAACTCTACCAGACCTAAATTATCCTAATACGAAAAGCCGCTTGCGAGGATATCTGGATTCTCGATCATGTTAAGCAATGGTGACATGGAGCTAGTCTTAACAAGAGTGATCAAATGCGAAATCTTAAGCATCTGGTTCCTGGCGATCGCTTACAAACAAAGAAACTCTGCTATCATTCAGACATAATTCAATTAATTTTTGATTCCATAACTTTGATTTAAGAACCAACTAATTTTAATTAATTTAATCTAATGAAATGTTATGTATAACAACAAATTTAAGTCGATCCGTAAGTGGAGTTCTCTGCCGCTATTAGTCTTTATGCTGATATTTATGGTTAGTTGTGGAGGGCAAAAATCCGAACCTGAAACAGCAACTACCACTAATTCTTCGGGTTCTACAGACACTACAAAAAATGAAGATCCAACTAAAACCAGTCGATTGGATACGGTAATCAAAAGAGGAAGACTAATCTGCGGTGTGAGCGGAAAATTACCAGGATTTAGTTTCGTTAACGAAAAAGGTGAATACTTAGGCATGGATGTCGATCTTTGTCGCGCTGTTGCCGCCGCTTTATTTGACGATCCAAATAAGGTTGAATACCGTAATCTTTCTTCTGCCCAAAGGTTTACTGCCTTACAAACAGGAGAGATTGATTTACTAGCTCGCAACACTACCTGGACAATTGACCGCGACATAACCTTAGGCATGGAATTTACCCCTACTACTTTTTACGATGCTCAGGGCATAATGGTATCGACCGATAGTGGGGTGAAAAAATTAGAACAGCTACAAGGGAAAACTATCTGTGTCAAGTCGGGGACTACCTCTGAACAAAATTTGTCAGATCAGATGAGCCAGAGGAAAATTAAGTACACTTCCGTAGTTATTGGTGACGACGATGCTCTGTACAATTCTTATGCGCAGGGTCGTTGTGAAGCCATCACTGCCGATCGCACTCAACTGATTGGTCGTCGTGCTGTTTTACCCGATCCGCAGAGCCACACTATTCTCGATACAGTGATGTCCAAAGAACCCCTGGGGCCATTAGTTGTCGATGGCGATGCAGCCTGGTTTGATACGGTTAAGTGGGTTACCTATGCCTTGATTCAAGGAGAAGAATTTGGCATTAACTCGAAAAATCTCAATACTTTTGTTGATAGTACCAATCCAGATATTAAACGCTTTTTAGGTATAGAATCGGCTTTTGGCGAAACCATCGGCTTACCTAATGATTTTGCAGCCAGGGTGATCAAACATGTTGGTAACTACGGTGAAATTTACGATCGCAATATTGGCAAACCATTTGATTTGGATCGAGGACTTAATAATCTTTGGACTAAGGGAGGATTGCTTTACTCTCCTCCATTTAGGTGATTTAGCAGTCCTATTTGATTCATGAAACTACATTGATTGGTTTTTAGGTAGTAAGTAGTGGGTAGTGGGTAGTGGGTAGTGGGTAGTGGGTAGTAAAAATTTCCCTTTTCCCTTTTCCCTTTTCCCAAACACCAATAGTTAATTTTGTATTCATCGAACTCACGTTAAATTCATGGCTAACTCAAAAATTTCTCCATGGCATAATCAGCGTGTAATAAGCATTCTGCTTCAAATTGTCGTAATTTCTCTAGTGTTCGCTGTTTTTGTAGTTTTAGGCAATAACCTAGTCAATAATTTTCAGCAAAAGAATATTAAGTTTGGGTTTGACTTCCTGAGCAGCAGAGCTTCTTTTGATATTAGCGATCAGGTAATTAATTTTCAGCCTAGCGATACTTATCGCCAAGCAATCTTAGTCGGCTTGTTAAACTCCCTGCGAGTGATGGTTGTGGGTATCATCTTAGCAACTTTGATTGGGGTCACTGTTGGCATCGCCAGATTATCAAATAATTGGCTGGTGCGTCAGCTAGCTACGGTTTACGTGGAAATTTTACGCAATACTCCTCTGCTGTTGCAACTATTTTTCTGGTATTCTGCTGTCTTTCTTAACCTACCGCGAGTTGATCATCCCTTGGTGTTGCCTGGGTCAATTTATCTCAGCAACCGGGGAATAAGTATTCCTTGGCCAGCGGGAACAACCTTGACTTGGTTGGCCTTAGAATTTATCTGTGGGAGTGTCATCTTAACGATTATTGTGGTGCGGCGGCAAAATAGGGCGATCCAACAAAATGGTTCTGCGGCACCAAGATTTCGGATCGTCTTAATTGGCATCGCGATCGCCAGAATTGTTGCTTTAGTTTGGGGTTTGGATTGGCAACAGCCCCAATTAGATCCACAAGCTAGCAGCATTCTAGGAGGGCTAAACTTTTCCCCGGAATTGGCGACCCTGTTGCTGGGATTGTCAGTCTATACGGCAGCTTATATTGCTGAAGTTGTCAGAGCAGGTATTCAGTCAGTGAACCCAGGACAGTGGGAAGCCGCCAGAGCTTTAGGACTCAAGCCAAATTTAGTTATGCAGTTGGTGGTCTTTCCCCAGGCATTGCGGGTGATGATCCCCTCTCTAACCAGCGAGTATCTTAACCTCGCCAAAAATTCTAGTTTAGCGATCGCCATCGGCTATAGCGATATTTATGCGATCGCCAATACCATTTTTAACAATACTGGTCGAGCCGTAGAAACGTTGTTAATTGTCATGGTTGCTTATTTAATTATTAACCTGATTATTGCCGTGGTCATGAACTGGTTAAACACAAGAGTACAATTGCCAGAAAGATGACTAATACACATTCAAATTCGCCAGAACCATCTCTTCCCCCAGTTAGTCAAGTTAGCCCTGGGGTTTGGCTGAAGAAAAATTTGTTTAGCACTTGGTATAATTCACTTCTAACTATTGCTTGTCTAGCATTGCTCTACTGGGTCGCAACCTCATTGATTGGTTGGACATTCACTCAAGCGAAATGGTCAGTGGTGACGATAAATCTGCGGCTGTTTTTGGTCGGTTACTATCCCGAAAGGTTAATCTGGCGACCTTGGACGGCACTGGGAATTATTGTGGGGTTGGCAGGTTTTTCCAGGGGCATCCTATCTGACTCTGGGAATTTATTTAATAGAAGCAATTTAAGTATACTGACTCTTCTGGCTGCTATCTGCGGGTCGATTGCCCCTTGGATAGGAGTAAATTCAAGTATCTGTCTTTTAGGAATGCTGGTGCTTTCAATCTTAGCCGCCACTCTGGGCAAGAAATTGGGGCAAAGTCTTCTGGCTAATCTCCCTTTAAGAACTTGGTTAGCAGCGATTTGGGTGCTGATTTTTGGGGTGGTTTTTTGGCTGTTAATGGGAGGTTGGTTTCTTGACGTAGTTCCCTTGAGCAGTCTCAGTGGTCTAATTCTCACCTTGTTAATCGCAGTAGTCAGTATTGTCCTTTCTTTTCCCTTGGGTGTACTGCTAGCCCTAGGACGACAGAGCGAATTACCAGCAATACGCTGGCTGGCGACGATTTATATTGAACTGATTCGAGGTTTGCCTCTAATTGGAATTCTGTTTATGGCTCAGATCATGCTGCCTTTGGTGCTGCCCAGCGATGTATTAATCGACCAAGTTTGGCGCGCGATCGCTGGTTACACCCTATTTACTGCTGCTTATTTAGCGGAAAATGTGAGGGGTGGATTGCAGTCAGTACCAAGGGGTCAGACCGAAGCAGCCAAAGCTTTGGGTTTAAGTTCTCCTTTAGTAATCACCTTGATCATTCTTCCTCAAGCTTTGAGAGCAGTGATTCCGACGATTGTTGGTCAGTTTATCAGTTTGTTAAAAGATACATCGTTGTTAGTAATTGTCAGCTTGGTAGATTTGTTGGGCATATCACAATCGATTTTAGCTAACCCGAAATTTGTAGGGCGAGCAGCGGAAATTTATTTGTTTATTGGCTTAATTTACTGGATTTTTTGTTATTCCATGTCCCTGGGGAGTAGAAAGTTGGAAAAATACTGAGGCAAGGCTTATTAGGGGTAATGGGTAATGGGTAATGGGTAATGGGCATTGGTGACAAGTTAAGAGACTACGTTGTTTGTCAATCGGTTTTAAGCTTTTAGCTTTTAGCTCTCAGCTATTAGCTTTTGAG
>JBJOPG010000146.1:0-10712 GCA_046050865.1 Cyanobacteriota bacterium | reverse complement strand
GAAGAAGATTTCGCTAAATCTGATGAAGAATTAGAAAGAGAAGAACAAACCCTTGATTCTCAAGATCTTATAGCAATTAAAGGATTAGGGCAATTTCAACGCTTCAAAGCAGCAACTGCTTTTCGACAACTAATTGAAAACTGGTATGTTTCCGATTTTCATATTAGTGCTGCTAGAGGTAGTAAGGATACTGCATATGCAGAACATCTATCTACAACAGGAGATAATTTGCCGTTGGTCGCTCAATATTTGCACGAAAATCACTCAGATATTTTCAATACTGTTTTGGATAAAATGAAGCAAAGAGTTCCAGGAATATCTCAAATTGAAGCTAAAAATACAGAAGATGGCCGCTTAATTTTACGTTTTCAAGATAATGCTTTTAAAGATCCATTTATTGATCGATATGTCTCAGATGGCACGATTAAGATGTTTGCTTATTTAGTATTATTATATGATCCCAATCCTCATCCTCTTCTATGTCTGGAAGAACCAGAGAACCAATTATATCCGTCATTATTAGCTGAATTAGCAGAAGAGTTTGCTGCCTATACTAGGAAAGAAGGGCAAGTATTTGTTACAACTCATTCGCCAGATTTTCTAAATTCAGTTAAGTTAGAAAATATTTATTGGTTAGAAAAAAAAGACGGAATTACTACAATTCATCATGCTCCTGACAACAAAATACTTAAAGATTTGGTGGGTGAAGGCGATTTACCAGGTTATCTTTGGAAACAAGGATTATTTGGGGCAGCTAATCCATAATGAATAATTTTGAGCTAATTTTTCTTCTAGAAGAACGTTCTATGGAAGAAACTCTTAATGCATTACTTCCAAGAATAATTCCTTTGGGTATAACTTATAAATGTATTCCTCATGAAGGTAAACAAGATTTAGAAAAATCTATTCCCAGAAAATTAAAAGCTTGGCACCAGTCAGCAAAATTTATTGTTATTAGAGATAAAGACTCAGCTGATTGTTTAGAAGCCAAACAAAAACTATTAGAATTATGTCAAAAAGGTGATAGACCAGATACTCTAATTAGAATTGTTTGTCATGAATTAGAATCTTGGTTTTTAGGAGATTTAGCTGCTGTAGAAAAGGGACTACAATTAAAAGCGGGCAAATTTAGTAAATTACAAAATAATCAGAAATACAGAAATCCAGATAATATTGCTGCTGCTAAACAAGAATTACAAAAAATTGCTCCTGATTACCAACCAATTCGTGGCTCTAGAGCCATTGCTCCACACCTAAACTTACAAAGTAATACTTCTAAAAGTTTTCAGATTTTTCTTGAAGGTGTAAATAAAATTATCACGGAAATCAAAACTAATTTAAACTAAAGTAAAGATAACAGAAGGACTTTGATAAACGATTGCACCTAACTAAAATAGAAAACAAAACTATCATTAAATAGCCAAGCTAATATCAAAGAACTATTTGACTGGCAAATCATCTACAAAACAATAAGGACGACTGTAGGAAAGAGGAGACTCTAACGAGTGCTGTAACAAAAAATCGGGATTGCTCATAATCTTCTCGGTTGACCCATCATAAACAATTTGACCTTGACTTAAAACTACAGTGCGATCGCAAATTTCCAGCGCCATATCCAAATCATGAGTTGCCACTAATTGAGTTAAAGATAAGGTTTTGAGCAGCTCAATCAATTGACGACGGGAGCGGGGGTCTAACTGAGCGGAAGGTTCATCTAAAACCAACACTTGGGGTTTCATTGCCAACACACCGGCGATCGCAATGCGTTTTTTCTCCCCTCCCGATAAATTCTCGGTATTTCTTGCGCCATAAAGTTTTGGCTCGATATTAACCATCATCATGGCCTGTTGGACTCGCTCGGCTAACTCCTCATTTGGACAGCCACAATTTTTGGGTCCAAAAGCAACATCATCCCAGACTGTTGGCATAAATAGCTGATTATCAGGATTTTGAAAGACTAAACCCACGAAATTACGCACATCCCGCAAATTATCAGGATCAATCCACCATTGACCTATTTTGATCCGACCCGTTTGAGGCAAGATAATACCATTAAGGTGTAATTGGAGAGTTGACTTGCCTGAACCATTGGCACCAATTAGGGCGACTCGTTCCCCAGCTTCGATCGCTAAATTGATATTGTCTAAAGCTTTAGTTCCATCGGGGTAAGTATAAGTTAGGTTTTCAATGATGATGGGATTATGATGCATTAGTAATTTAATCTTGTCATTAATCTTGTCAGAACTATTGATTTGGCAACACCTGTTAACCAGTAAAAAAACGATTTCATCTCTGCAACGAGATCTAATAATTCCGAACTCTAAAACCTACCATTGAGGTAAATAAATAAACTGCCCCAAGAGCGCCAAAACAAAAGTAAAAGCTAGGACGAAAACGTCTCTGCGTCCACCAGAAGGAACTTTTTCTACTATGGGGACTCCTTGATAACCACGAGCTAACATTGCTTGATAAACTCGTTCTCCCCGCTCAAAGGTACGAATAAACAAAGTACCCATCATGTTACCAATCACAAACCGTTGCCAAACACTATTGCGGGCTAAGTTGCGCGAGGCGGCAGCTTTCCGCATTGCCTGAAATTCCCTAATTAAAACGCCGATATAGCGATACATTGAGGCTAACGTGGCAACTAACAGAGGCGGTACCCGTAAAGCAGTCAAAGCATTGAGCAGAGATGGCACTGAAGTAGTAAGGGTTAATATATTAAGGGTAAATAAGGAGAGCAAAGCCTTGATGGTGACACTCCCCAAAACCGTTAAACCTTCGGTGGTAATGCGCAAGATGCCCCAAGACCAAAGAACTTCGCCACCGTCTCGAAATAAGGTTCCCAATAGTACAGCACCAATAAAAGCAAACTCAACGGCAATCCTTTTCAGGAGTACTTTTTTCGTGACACGACTAAACCAAACTACGCCGAAGACCCCCACCGCATAAATTGCCCAAGTCCACCAGCGTCCATTAGGAGTTAGGGCGATCGCAAACACCATCAGTAACGCGCATAATAGGCGAGTTCGGGGAGCAAGAGAATGCCAAAAAGTTGCCTGTTTGCTATCGATGTCTAGACTAAATGCTCCAAGATGTAACAATAGCATTCACTTACTTCCTAAATTGAATTGAAATAATTTAATCAATTTAATTTACTTGCTCGTCACTAGATTGATGAGTAGAAATCTGATTATCGACAACAGATGAATTTTTGATCATTAATTTGCCAACCCCCCATGCTAAGCCAAAAGTAGCCAAGGTACCTACTAAACCAGCCATTGGTGTTGCCACTGTTTCGGGTACTCCCTTGAGGGCATATTCATCAAAGACCTTCGCAAAAGGTAAGTTTTGGGCAGGGGTGTCCTCAGCAGCCTTATGCTCAAATTTTAAATCTTGAGACACGCGATCTAATCCATCTGGATTAGAACTAGCAAAAGGAGAAACAAAAATAGCGATCAGTAGAGCCGTACCCAAGCCAGACAGGAGAACAGCAAAATTACCCTTGGTCAGTTTATTACTCATAAAGCTTAAAATTAATCTAAATTGATCTACATTTAACTGATTAACTAATTAACAATCTAACGCTGCACTAAAGCGCGCGAGTGGGATAACTTACTTTTGTTAGTGGGACTGTAAAGCAAATCTGGTCGAGTCCGCCACACAAAACTAACTACCGCTAGAGTGATTAAAGCTTCACCGATGCCAATTAGTAAGTGCCAAAATGCCATCGCTGAGATACCAACATTTAAGGGTACAGTTCCAGATAAAGCTAATTCTATGGCAACTAAGATCGAAGCAATAAAGACGCTAGACCAGGCGCTGATGGCAGTAGCGATCGCCATTCCTCGCCAACTATCTCTACCAACTATTGAGCGAATTGCCCGATACAGATAATAGCCGCCGAAAGTGCCAATTAAACCCATATTGGTAATATTGGCGCCCAAAACAGTAATTCCACCGTCCTGAAAGACCACCGCTTGAACAATAAACACAACGCTGACGACTAAAGCGCCCGCCCAGGGACCAAGCAAAATTCCTGCCAAGGTGCCTCCGAGTAAATGACCAGAAGTTCCTCCTGGGATCGGAAAGTTAATCATTTGTGCCGCAAAAATAAAGGCGGCACAGACTCCCATAATGGGCACTGTCCGCTCTTGATATTTGGCTTGTACTTGATTTAAAGAAACCAAAATTAAGGCGATCGCAACCAACCAAGTAATTAAACTAATTGGTAAGCTTAAAAATCCATCTGGAATATGCATTGCCAAAGAAGGCTGTTCACTCCAGAATAACCAGTCACTAAAATTCATAGTAGAGAGTTTTTGTATCACAATAAATAGGCTAAGGTCAAAGAAATGATCAGCTTATAGGACTTTGATCGCATCGTTAATGATCGTTTCTCTGGCGTAGATTTTGACAATTCTGGTAATTCTCAGTATTTTTTTAAAATTTTCGCTATTTTCACCAGTAATTCTTGCCACTCTTTTAAATCTTAAGTATTTTCACTAACAAAAACATCCCTGGGGGGGGCATTAGATCTCAGGTTTTAACCAAAAATTAAGCTTTCACTTCTCCTGGCTCGAATTTAAAATCTGTTTATGAACTTTTGTTAACTCTTGCGAACAAGATAAACTGGATTAAACCCTGGCTGACTAAAGTAAGGCGATCGCATCTGAATCATAAGACGATAGTGTAATATTTTTTGAGCAATAAACAATTAAGGGACGTTCAATTAAACGTCCCTAGAGGATTACATCGTTGTTAAATTGCTTTAATTCAGATTGACAATTAATCAATTAACCTGCGGGTATATAGTTCGCGATCGCTCTATCTAGTTATCAATTGAAATTTTCCATCAAAGACTGCTCAAAGCCCATTCTCTGTTCGGCATTGCGCAAGAAATAGCCCCCCATCATAGCAGACGCTAAAAGCCTCGCCAAATGCTCCCGATTGGTATTAATTTCCACCTCGAAACCTTCCTGGGGCATATTTCCGAGTAAGCCATTGATGTTATGTTCAATGATCCCAAATACTTCTTTAGATTCAGGTTGGGAAAGATGAGTAATGGTTTCTGGGCTTAAGGATTGAACATAATGCCAGAGCGAGTTTTCAGTTGAGTTTTCGTTGGCACTGCCTTTGAAAGCACGCTGAGAAATATCTTTGTTGCTCACTTTTAGCCTCCTGGCTAGGATTAGTAAAATCATAACCATAACTAATTTGCCAATCTTGCTAGTAATTAATTAGTTAAATTAGTTATTGAGTTATTTGCCATTTCATTAAAGCACCCTGTTATTAACTTTTGGTTACGTAGAACCGAACTCTCAACAGAGAGTTTTCCGATCAATCGCCTGGATCACTCTGCATTATTCCCAAGAAACCTTAACTAGCAAGGTACTCCCTAATTGCCATTTTGCGCTTCCGCAATTTAGACAGGGCCTCTCGTTCAATTTGTCGCACTCTTTCGCGGCTAATACTCAAGCATTCGCCAATCTTGGCTAAGGTCATGGGTCTACCATCTGCCAAACCAAAACGTAAACAAATTACTTCTTTTTGTTGAGGAGTTAGATCTGCCATTAACTTTTCCAAATCCCTTTTTAAGGAAGAAGATGTAGCGTAGTCTTCAGGGGATTGACCCCCATCTTCCAGCATATCCCCTAGCTCGGTGTCGTTATTGTCTCCTACCCTCACATCTAGAGAAATTGGTTGTCGAGATTTTTCCAGATAATCCCGCACCTGTTTAGGGGTTAGCTCTAGCTCCTGAGCCAGCTCGGCAATGGTGGCAGTTCTGCCTTTTTGCTGGGCTAACTGTCTTTGAGCTTTTTTAATCTTATTGAGCTTTTCGGTAATATGAATTGGCAAGCGAATGGTACGACCTTTCTCGGCGATCGCTCTGGTGATTGCCTGACGAATCCACCAGTAGGCATAGGTACTAAAACGATAGCCCTTGGTGGGATCGAATTTTTCCACCCCCCGCTGCATCCCAATTGTTCCCTCCTGAATCAGATCCAAAAGATCTAAATTACGCTTGAGGTACTTTTTGGCGACAGAAACTACCAGCCGTAAATTTGCTTCCACCATTTTCCGTTTAGCAGTCTCTCCCGACTCGATCAACCTCAGCAATTCTTCAGAGGTGATACCTACGGCTTTTGCCCACGCTTCTGTGGTAGGCTCTACTCCAAGCTCTTCGGCTAAAGACTCTTTGATAGTTGTTAAAGCGATCGCCTTCTGCACTCTTTTGGAATAGAGAATTTCTTCCTCATGAGTCAACAGAGGAACACGACCTATTTCTTTGAGATAGCTTCTAACTAAGTCGTTAGATTTTTGTGCTGTTTTCATTACGCGATATGCTTGTTGATATTGGTGGTGTAAGAAAAAGTTTCCTCAGATGCCCTTCTCATAACTAGGATTTCAAAGTTTTATGAGAACGTATATCTTTTATGGTGAAACAATCGGCTAAAGGAGGATAGCTAAAATTTTCCTGAGTATTAGGACTATATTTCTAGATCTTAGCTACCTTGGCTGGTTTCAATTTCATCCTTAGCATTTTCTTCCCCTAAATAGTATTCTTGTTCCTACTCGTTATTCTCTACGATACACGATTTTTATTAACTTATGTAAAGTTTATTAAAAACTCTGGTTAAGAAATATAGGATGAAAAATGACTTGAAGTTTTGTCTGATAAAGAAATGATACCGATAAAATTGAGCTGAGAATGCAACACAGGCAACAAAATTGCTCGAATTGCTTGTTTACTCTAGGATAGATGACCAATAAAACTCCGCAACTACTTACTCAAGTGAGTCATCTAAGGATTGATTGCATCGGGTAATCAAATTAATAATTACATTAACTACATCAATTACATCATTGTTGCAAGTTGCTTTACATAAAATACTACTATGGGACTTGGGGACAGAAAGCTGTAAAAATAATTAAGCGTAAGACACAAGAATTCTCTGGCAAATAGTGAATTAGGATTTATGAATACACCTCAAGTAGCTTCTTGTGGTTCTTGGAAATCGCCCATAACCTCGGATCTAATCGTTTCCCAAACTGTCGGGATTGCTAGTTTGGCTGTCAACCAAGGAAATATTTATTGGTTAGAAAAAAGACCTCAAGAAGAAGGTAGAAATTTATTAATTGGCTATGGCAACCAGGGAGAGATGAGAAATTTCACCCCTGCCCCCTTGAGTGTGCGGAGTAAAATTCATGAATATGGCGGCGGCGCTTTCGTCGTGGAAGGGAACACCATCTATTTTTCAAACTATCAAGATGGCAGAATCTATCAGCAGGTAATTGGCACTCAACCTTATCCCTTAACAGACAAATTAGAGCTTCGCTACGGGGATCTAGTGGTAGATTCCCAGAGAAATCGTTTAATTTGTGTTTGTGAAGACCATTCGTTGCCAGGAGAAGCCGTTAATAGTATTGTCGCTATTAATCTGAATACAGGGCGAATTCAAAATTTAGTTGCGGGAAGTGATTTTTATTCCTCTCCGCGTCTAAGTCCCGATGGCAATTACCTGGTGTGGTTGAGCTGGAATCATCCTGATATGCCTTGGGATAGTACTTATCTCTGGTTGGCACCACTGGACGCTGATGGTGGGGTTTTAGAGCCTCAATTGCTAGCGGGAGGAATTACCGAATCCATCTGTGAACCAAAATGGGGTGAGGATGGTACCCTTTACTTCACTAGCGATCGCACTGACTGGTGGAATTTGTATCGATTTCAACCAGGGGGCAAAGTTGAAATTCTCCATCAAAAAGCTGCCGAGTTTGCCTATCCCCACTGGATATTTGGTTTATCTACCTATACGGTAGTGGGAAATCGTTTAATCTGCGCTTATGCAGCGGACGGCTGTTGGCATTTAGGGGCAATTGATTTAAACACCAAGCAGTTTCAGGAAATCAAAACCAGCTATACCAATATTTCTGACCTACAGGGAGGGGATGATTTTGTCATCTTTCTGGGGGGTTCCCCCACAGAAGCTACAGCGATCATCAAGTTAGATTTAAATACCTTGAGAGAACAAGTGTTGCGCTGGACTGGGGAGGTTAAGATTGACCCTGGCTATTTATCTCTACCAGAAGCGATCGCCTTTCCCACTAATGATCACTTAACTGCCTATGCCTGGTATTATCCACCACAAAACAAAGATTATCGGGCATTACCAGGAGAACTACCGCCATTAGTCGTTAAAAGCCATGGAGGCCCTACCTCAGCCGCAACCGTTGATTTGAACCTGCGCATTCAATACTGGACTAGTCGTGGTTTTGGTTATTTAGATGTCAATTATGGGGGCAGCATCGGCTATGGTCGGCAGTATCGTCAAAGACTAGATGGTAAGTGGGGCATTGTGGATGTAGATGATTGTATTAACGCGGCTAAATATTTGGTGGAGCGCCAGCGGGTAGATGGCGATCGCCTAGTGATTACAGGGAGCAGCGCGGGGGGCTATACTACCTTAGCATCATTAACTTTCCGCAACGTGTTTAAAGCGGGGGCGAGCTACTATGGGGTGAGCGATCTAGAGATCTTAGCCAAGGATACTCACAAATTTGAGTCCCGCTATTTAGATCGTTTGGTGGGCAAGTATCCTGAAGACAAAAAGATTTATCAAGAGCGATCGCCAATTTACTTTACGGAACAGTTAGACTGTCCTGTAATTTTCTTCCAGGGATTAAAAGATCAGGTAGTTCCCCCCAACCAGGCAGAAATGATGTTTCAGGCGATTAAGCAGAAGGGTCTACCGGTGGCATATATTGCCTTCCCCCAAGAAGCCCATGGGTTTAGAATAGCGGAGAACATCAAAAAAGCCCTAGATAGTGAATTTTACTTCTACTCCCGAGTCTTTGGCTTTCAGCCAGCAGATCCCCTAGAAGAAATCGAAATAATTAATTTATAGCGATGGCGATTAACCAAGTATTTCTTTATGTTCCTAATTTAATTGGCTATGGCCGGTTTGTTTTTTATTTAGCCAGCTTTATTTGCCATAGTTTAGGAAACTGGCAACTGTGCCTGGGACTATATGCGATCGCCTTTATTTTAGATGAGTTTGATGGTCGTGCTGCCCGTGCTTACAATCAAAGCAGTAATTTTGGTGCGGCATTAGACATGGTGCTAGATCGTTCGGCAACGGCGGGGTTATGTCTGATCTTGGCACAGCTTTACCCTGATTATTTATTAGCTTTTATTGGCGCGATCACCCTTGATCTCAGTAGTCATTATTACTTGATTTATGCTACAGGAATGCGGGGATCAGCTAGTCATAAAGATTCTGCCCAATGGTCAACTAACGGACTGTTGAAACTCTATTATGGCAATAAACCTTTTATGGATGTGCTGATTCTGGGGAATGAGCTGTTTTATTTACTGCTATATCTTAATTTTTATCTGGTGGGTATGAGTCTCAATCTGGCTGGATGGCAGACCAATATTTGGCAGCTGTCGCTCATAGTTTGCTTGCCGATTTATTTATTAAAACAGGCAACTAATGTTCTTCAGCTTCAAGCAGCGGGACAAGAAATAGCCAAACTAGACTTGGATCATCGTGAATCTAAATCAGCGACTGAATAATATTGTTCTATACTAATTAAGCCAATACTCAGCCTTAATCATATAGATAGAGCGCGATCGCTGATGAAACAGTACCCTGAAGCAGATCTTCCTGAATCAAGCATTGCCAGCGCAGTGGATATTGCCCTTGCTTGTGCATTACTACAACGCACAGAGAATGGAAGCTTAACCCATTGTCCCTTAATGCTTTCCCCCGCTAAGGTCACTGACTTATTGATTACTCAACTAGTGTCTTTGGCTCAACCTCTAGCTCTTTTAATTCATCGAGTAGCCAACAATTTAGAGTTTCTGGGAGAACAACTGCAATTTACTGCTGCTAATGATGAATATACAGGCTTTTTATTGTCTCTCGCTCAGTCACAAGGTCATCAGGATCGGCTACGGTTTTCGATTACCCGTAGTGACTACTTTATAACGCAACAGGGAGATAGCCTACGCCAGGTTGAATTTAACACCATTGCTGCAAGTTATATTGGTCTGTCCGAAAAAATTACAGAATTCCATCAAATATGGGGGAATCTCAGTAACGAAGCTTGGGATCTCTTGCCCAATCAACCGATCTCTATAGTTGCTGATGCATTTGTGACAGTAATGAAGGAGTATAATGTTGATGATACTTGCGTGCTGTTTGTAGTTCAAGCTAACGAGCGTAATGTTTTCGATCAGCGCCTATTAGAAATCGCCCTGATTGAACGGGGGATAAGAGTTGTACGTGCTAGCCTAGAAGCTATTGGTGAACAGGGAGAATTACGTCAAGGTCATCTGATATTTAATGGTGAAGTGGCGGCGATTACCTATTTTCGAGCAGGTTATCGTCCCGATGAACTAGAAAGTAAAGTAGCTCGTCGAGGTCGTCAACTAATTGCTCAAGCATCGACAATTTCGGTGCCAGACCTACCGACTCATTTAGCAGGAACCAAAAAAATTCAGCAAGTGTTGACCAATCCCCAGCTCTTAAAGCTGTTTCTCGACGAAGAGGAAATGGAGATCGCCAGGAGTGCCTTCGCCCAGATTTACCCCCTCGATGCTTCCATTGAATTTGCGGGCAAAACCATGTTAGCCAGAGAAGCTGCTATTTTGCAGCCAGAGAAATTTGTGCTTAAACCCCAGCGGGAAGGTGGTGGTTTCAATCTCT
>JBJOPG010000145.1:0-10722 GCA_046050865.1 Cyanobacteriota bacterium | reverse complement strand
GATAAATCTCCCAAATCCGTCAAGTCAAAAGTAACCGAAACCACCGCCTCGGCAATTTTTCCACTCCCAATATGCTTGTTGTTCACCAAATCTGGTAAGCGATCGGCGCGCATTCCCTTAGAACTCGCCAAACCCAAACAAAACAGCAGCGCATCCAAGATATTTGACTTGCCAGACCCGTTTGGCCCCGAAACAACGGTAAAACCGGGCAGGATAGGAACTTTTGTGGTGCCACCAAAGGATTTAAAGTGAGACAGTTCAACGCGCTTTATATGAACCATGAACTATACGACTCGATAAAGTAAATAGTACCCATGTACTGATTGCTAGCCAAATGATTGGGAACACTAATGGTTGTAGCTGCAATCAAGCAATATGGGTGTAAAAAACTGGTTTTCTTAACACTTAGTAACAATCCTTTAACAGAAATTTGACAGGCGATCGCGAAGCATTCCCAGAGGGAAATCGCGATCACCAAGTTAGATGATCAAAATCACTATGGGGAGATTTAGATCGGGTTAGGCTATAGCGATAAGTTTAAAGATTCTATAAAGTTACTATCAAGATTCGATTATGAGCAACTTAACTATTCAACAATTTTGTCAGCTAGAAACCCTAAAAACAGATCTCCATCTTGAGTCTAGCTATAAATGTCAAGAACAATTCCAAGAAAATTTTACCATTCTGGAAGTGACTGATGTTGAGGGAAATGTATTTCAAGAGTTAATTGTTGTACTTTAAATTGTGCTATGTGTTAGGTAGGTTTTCGTTAAGCTAATTAACCACCCAAGCTTTTGACCAGGGTGAACCACCTACCTCCAGCCCCGGCAATTGACTGCTAGCTTCGATGATTTTTTCTCCTGTAGCCTGATATAAGGCTAAACTAAGATTTCCTTGAGTGGTATCTCGGCAATTAAACACCAAACCCTTTGCCGTGGGAGTACGGACGTAGGTGCCAGGGAGATTTGTTTCTCCCGTTAGCATCACCTGATAGTTTGCCGACTTGCCCTGTAGCTGCCATTTTCCCCAAGGAGCAATTTGCCAGCTAACTTGGGAATTCCAAGGAGCAAATTCATAAAATTTTCCTTGATGATGGATGCCAATCAAAGCAACTTCCTCTTGCCACCACAGCACTTGTCTAATGCCGCCCCCCGCAGTTAAAGCCAAGTCTCTTTCCTGAGCAAAACTATTGCAGTTGAGCCAAAACCACTTCTGGGGAAAAGAACTACCCCAATTTTTCTCACTGTAAGCTGGGGCATCAGTAAACTGGTATCGCTTGCCTCGCCACTCGATCCAGCCTGTTGCCATACCATGAGCCATCGTAATTTGCCATCCTGGTTCAAAGATCGGCAAAGAAGACAATAGACCTGCGGTTGATCGTTGCGATTCTTGGGGGTTGCCCCAACCATACACAGGCTTGATGTGATATTCCCAACGACAATATTCGTCTCTGACTGGATCGTAAATACTTCCCTGATTCAAATTTGCCGTTGCTTGATATCCTTCTGTGATGTGGCGACTAAACTCCTCTGGGGACAAAAGTTTTGGTTGGGTTTTGAGATTAGTTTTACCCCAATGACCAAAAACTAAATGATGCTGATCGGCAAAGAACTTTTGAACCTTAGGAAAGGTGCGATATAGATAAGTCTCGTCGATGCCCAATATCTGCACTGCACCACCACTATTGGGCTGATTTCCAAAGGGGTCTTCAATGGAATACATAAAGGCGAAAGTCTGCCCAATCTCAGGTAAAGTTAAGCGGAAATACCAGCCTTCAAAATAGCGAAGAGTAATGTGATTACCATGGTAACCACTATGGGGTGTTTGCATAATTACTCTTTCTTCCAACCCTTTTCTTTCAACTTTCAAATATTACAACAGGTAAGGCGATCGCGAAGCGTGGAGATCGTCCAATTGCCTTCAATGATCTTAATCTTAACAACCACTATTGGCTGATAACTCTGAGACTAGGCGAGATTCGTCGCACTTGAAAGCAATGTGATCTGAGGCGGTTTTACCAGGGAGTATCCAGTCCTGACCTGTAATGGGACATTTTCTTGCTAGGTCTTGGGCTTTTGACCAGCCTCGGTAGTTAAACAAAAAATAGTAGGTAGGCTTTCCAGTTAGGTCTTCAATTCGTTGGCACAATTCTCGGCCAACTTTGGAAATGATGGAATCACAATGCTGCATCTGCTTGAGTGCAAACTGTTCCCCCACTAAGCCGCTAAGCCACAACCCATAGAGATGTTTATAATTGCGCTCCCAATCACGCAGGTTATCATAGCAGAGTCCATCATGATGGGTGGCAGGGATATGGTACAGGGGAATTGGCATAAAGGTATCACCGCAGATCAGGGGTGAAAACCAACCGTAGCGCAAAATGTAAAAGCTGGAATTTTGGGGAATGCGATAATCCCCTGCTTGGGGTTCAATGCCCACTTTTTCGTAACGAATTGGAAAACCGATTAGTTGCTCTAGCTTTTGCCGAGCTTGTTTGACGTAGGTTGTGGTACTTTCCACAAACAACGAATCTGGTTCAGGGCAGACAACTCTGACGCTGACGGTATCACCGCTTTTAGTGAAAATATAATCGTCATTGGTGATTTGGCTGGTATTGTTCAGAAATACCAAGTATGTCCACAAGGCATGTTCAAGATCGGTGTCTTCATAGCCCGATTTTGAAATATCAATGATGATGTCGAAAACGTTCATTCATGAGGTGGTTTATTGGCAGCTCTTTGATGGATTACTTGAAAAAGTTGAACTCATCCCAATTTTTCTTCCACAGATCACCAGTCTAACTGTTCAATACAGGAAAGTTTCGATAAGCTTGAGAGCGATCGCCCTGAATGATTTTACTCTTAACAACCAATTTTGTTAACTTTATACTGCGCCAGTCTACCTTAAGCCTTCTTTTCTGGGTAAAAGATAAATAGTGTGCAACCTGTCTTCGACTGAGGAATGTGACTGGAACCGATTGGATGATGAATAAAGGTTCCTGCGGGATAGTCACGAGTACCGTCATTAAAAACTCCACTGGCCACAAAAACTTCCTCCGAATTATCTTGGTGAAAGTCAACACCGTCCCATTGAGCACCAGGTTCAATTTTGACCATAACAGCTTGTGCTCCATTCTCACCTTGCCACAACTGTCGCGCACTAATCCCACTAAACACTTCTTGAGCGGGGCTATCTTGTTCATTTGACCAAACAATTGTGCTCATTGATATATTTTCCTTTTAGTTGGTAACTAAAGCTTAAACTGTTAAAATTTATTTGTCAAAATGAACTTACTGAATATTTAATTCATTTTTGCTGATATATGGAATTTCGTCACCTGCAAACTTTTCAAGCGATCGCCCAAGAAGGAAGTTTTCTAAAAGCGGCTGAAAAACTTCAGTACGCACAATCCACGATTACATTGCATATTCAGCAACTAGAAGCTGAGTTAGGGGTAAAACTTTTCTCTCGTCGCGGTAAACGCACAGAATTAACTGTTGCTGGCAGAACTTTGCAAGATCATGCCGATCAACTGCTATATCGTGCAGCCAATTTACAGCAAACAATGACCGATCTAGTTGCTGGCGAAGCTGGGCATTTACGAATTGGTTCGATCGAACCTGTTGCAAGTGTTTACCTACCTGCCATATTGGTACAGTTTTGTCACAAACATCCCAAAGTGAGGCTAACGTTGGAAGTTGGCGTTACTCAAATTATTAGTCAGCGCGTAGCGGCTGGACTGCTTGATTTAGCGATTTGCTCATCACCCAGCGCAAATCTAGACTTAACCTTTGAATTGCTATTTTATGATCCGATTTCACTGCTAATTCCAGAAAACCATCAACTCACCGCCTTAGATAAGATTCCAGTATCTGCGTTAGCTCAAGAGCGTTTAATCCTGACTGAAGAACACTGTCCATATCGCAACGTTCTAGAGAAAGCTTTACTTCCTCATGGAATTAATCCCTTCTCAGGTATCGAAGTGATGAGTTTGGAAGCGCTTAAGCAAATGGTGAGGTATGGATTAGGAATCGGCATCATGCCTTCTGCTGCGATCGCTTCCCTTCCATCTGAGACAACTGCTCGAAGCATCTCGGAAATAGATTTAAATTTACCTGTTGGTATTGTCTACCAATCAGAAGTGAGTTTTCCTGGTTCAGCCTTAGATTCTTTGATTTTAGACTTAAAAACTGGTTTTAAAGCTATCCGTCATAATTGATCAATACCAACTTATTAAAGTCTTATCAAAGGCTAAAACTTAAAAAAAGTTTGGAGATAAGCATCAATTACAGCATCTCCAAAAAATAGACTTAATGCTCCCCCTAACGCCAAAAAAGGGCCAAAGGGCATCGGTTGTTTTTTACCGATCAGCTTGAGGGCGATCGCCACTCCCCCAACAATCGAACCTACACCACAGGCAATAAAGCTAGATAGCAAAACATATTTCCAGCCAATCCAAGCCCCGATAGTTGCCATTAGCTTCCCGTCTCCATCCCCCATTGCTTGTTGCCCTAACATCATCAAACCGATAAAGGCGATAATTTCTAGTAACCAAATACCTGAGACTGCGCCACCAATGCCAAACATTAAGCCATTGGCTGCTCCCTGTCCTTGGTTAGCTTGCCAGCCAAGCATCGCCTGAAAGACCAAACCCAAAACTAATCCTGATTTAGTTAGTGAGGCGGGTAAAGTCATGGTGTCTAAGTCGATCATCGATAACGATAATAACCAGGACAAAAATAGACTATAGCCGACAGTCTCCAGGCTATAGCCAAAACGCCAAAAAACCACCACAAAGACCAGTCCAGTGACTGCTTCAATTATTGGATAGCGGCTCGAAATTTTAGTTTTGCACCAACGACAACAGCCTCGAAGCCACAACCAACCAAACACGGGGACATTTTCTGTCACTCCTAAAGGATGCATACATTGGGGACAACGAGATGGAGGATGGATTAAAGACAATCCTGCGGGAAGACGATATATAACTACGTTGAGGAAACTACCGATACAAGCGCCAAGGGTGAAAGCTGTGGCAAATCCCATTGCCATAACCAGTGTTTCCATAATTAAATTTGTAGTTTAAATAAATAATTTCAAGATACTAATAAAAATCTGTCTTAATATACTTCTGCTTCAATCTGCTGGATGGGAATAAAACATTCTCTAGGGAGCAATACTGGCTTAGTTTGAAATGCTAATTGACCTCGATGGTTATCTCGATTTATCACTATTCCTTTGGGTTGTTTCTCTGTGGAAACGTTGAGATTACAGTAGTTGCGATAAATATTTCTGGCAGCTTTAATCAAGCCAGGGTCAAAAAACACCATACTAGGTTGAGTTTTGACTGAATCATGGTTGCGTGTTGACGATTTCAAATTCACTGAGCAATCCCTCAAAATACAACTCCAAATTTAACCTAATTTTTTTCAGAAGGAAGGCGGAATATGTAAAATTTTGTAACTAAAAATGGCAATTGCTTGGTTATCGAAGGTAACAATTGACTAATACATATGAACTTCTGTTTTTCTTTAGATTTACCTAAATACTGCTGGTACTAAATTTGAGAAAGAAGAGTTACTTATTAATTCTGCCTAGCTACTTAACTACAAAAGGCTAAGATAAACACAGCTCATATATCAAGCAAGTTAAATGATTCAGGGAGAAACTATTGTGGCGATCGCCACTGCCATCATGCCGCAACAGGGTAGCGTTGGTATTGTGCGCCTCTCAGGTACTAAATCTCTGGCGATCGCGAAAAGTCTGTTTCATGCAACGGGTAAGCAGGAATGGTTATCTCATCGTATTCTCTACGGTTTTATTCGCGACCCTGAAACCAAACAAATGATCGATGAAGCACTGTTGTTATTGATGTTGCAACCTCGTTCTTTTACCCGTGAAGATGTAGTGGAGTTTCACTGTCACGGGGGAATTATTGCGGTACAAGAAGTTTTACAATTATGTATTGCTCAAGGAGCAAGATTATCCCAGCCAGGGGAGTTCAGTCTCAGGGCTTTTCTCAATGGCAGAATTGATTTGACTCAAGCGGAAAGTATTGCTGAACTAGTATCAGCTCAATCGACAACAGCCGCTCAGATAGCATTAGCAGGTTTACAGGGTAAATTAAGCAGTCCGATTCGCGATCTCCGCACCACTTGTTTGGATATTTTGGCAGAAGTAGAAGCCCGCATTGATTTTGCTGATGATTTACCCCCCTTAAATGAAGGGGAGATCGAACAACAATTGAAGAATGTCCTAGCTCAAGTAACTCAGATCTTGGCTACGGCAGAACAAGGAGAGTTACTGAGAAATGGTCTAAAAGTGGCAATCGTTGGCTGCCCCAACGTAGGCAAATCTAGTTTGCTCAACGCTTGGAGTAAGAGCGATCGCGCCATCGTTACTGATTTACCAGGTACGACTCGTGATGTAATTGAGTCTACTCTGGTAGTTGGGGGAATCCCTGTCCAGATACTTGATACCGCCGGCATTAGGGAAACTAACGATACCGTAGAAAAAATTGGTGTGGAGCGATCGCGCAGTGCTGCTCAAGATGCAGATTTAGTTCTTTTAACCGTGGATGCCGCCCAAGGTTGGACTAGTGGAGATCAGAAGATTTATCAACAGGTCAAAGAACGACCGCTAATTCTCGTAATCAATAAAGCAGATCTTGCTTCACCTCAGTCGGTGAATTATCCCCAGGAAATAGCACAGGCAGTTTACACCAGTGCGGCCCTTCATCAGGGTATTACTGATTTGGAAACGACAATCATCGCCCTCGCTCATCAAGGCAAGGTTATGGCAGCCAACTCAGAGGTAGCAGTAAATCAAAGACAGGCATCGGCATTAACTAGAGCTAAGGTAGCTCTAGAACAAGTACAAGAAACTGTCCAGAACCAACTACCTCTAGACTTTTGGACTATTGACTTGAGGGGGGCGATTCAAGCATTGGGAGAAATTACGGGAGAAGATGTTACCGAGTCTGTTCTTGATCGCATCTTCAGCCGCTTCTGCATTGGCAAATAATGAATTATCTGCCTTTACCCATTACAACTACTCTTAGGGTTTTAACGGCGATCGCGAAATCCATCAACAAGGAGTAGTTCTTGATGTAGTAGAGATCATAAGCAACCTTCTGATAAGCATCTTCTACTGAAGCACCGTAAGGATAACAAACCTGTGCCCAACCAGTGATTCCAGGCTTAACTAAGTAGCGCACATCATAATAAGGAATTTGTTCCCTTAGCTGGAGGTCAAATTCAGGACGTTCAGGACGAGGACCTACTAAACTCATTTCCCCTTTAAACACGTTCCACAGTTGAGGTAGCTCATCAATTCTAGTTAGGCGAATAAACGATCCAACTTTAGTAACCCGGGGGTCTTTTTCTTTTGCCCATTGAATTCCTTTTGACTCAGCATTGCGATACATTGAGCGGAACTTATAGACACGAAACTTCTTACCATTTAACCCAGTTCTGACTTGAGAGTAGAAAATAGGGCCTGGACTACTTAACTTAATGGCGATCGCAATTGGCAGGGTGATGGGAAGAGAAACCATGATCATTACCGTTGCCACAACAATATCAATTATATGTTTGAGCTTGGCTTTGATTCTGTTATGAAGAATATTGAACCCAGAAGTAAAGGCAAACCAATCGTCTTGAACGTAGGCGGGAGGAATTTTTTGCCAAAACTGCTCACAAAAATCAACAATACTATAAACATAAACCCCTTTAAGCCTCATGTCCATCAACTCTCTAACCATCTGTTCCGATAGGTTTCTTTCTGCACCATCAATCAGAATTCCTGACCAATACTGTTGTTTCCAAGTAGAGCTTAGACTACCAATCCGCTCCATTACCGCCGTATTACTCTTAGCTCTAATAGATTTACTCGATCCAGAAGCAGAGTAAGAACCTTCCGTAGCAAAATTATCAGCAAAAGAGACAAACTCAGTCTTTGAATTTAATTTGCGATGTTCTTTACCAAATTCAACAACTTTTTGATAATCACCTAACACTAAAAATCGACTCGGTTGCTGATTACTTTTGAGCCAACCATCAACAATTGCTCGACTAACCACAGCCCAGATTGAAAACAAACAAACGCTAATTAGTAAGACACTTCTACCTACAATCGGCTCAGTACCCCATAGACCTGTAATGTAAACTAGTGAGGTTACAGCTGTTACCGTAGCAACTATGCCCAGTATTGCTCTTTCCGAAAGACGAACTCCTGAAACTTCCCGATTAAGTTTATAAGTATCCGTTAGGTATAAACCAAATAGATACATAGCAATTAATGCGTAAAGAATGGGCATTCCTAAGTCTAACGACTGTGATACTCGCAACTTAAGTGCCAAATCAAAACACAGTAATAAACCGGCAATATCTCCAATGACTAACAAGCACACTATAATCATACGGGATGTATGACTATACATCAACAGGGTCGATAAATACTTCGACGGTTGCTTACTATAAAACATTTAGATTGTTAAAAAACTAGTTCAAGGGATTATTAATACTTTAATTCTACAGGACAATTAGTGAATTTACCGATTAAACAATATTCCTTCATAACAGTTCTTAGCAGTGATTCTACGCAATCCACAGAGTTGATATTTAGTCGTATATAGGGGCTTAAAAACACAAAAGTAAATCGCTTGAATTGATATGTTTTTTGACTTAAAAAAGTATTAAAATACTATTAAAAATCGAAAACTGAAGACCAAGTAAAATCAGGATTCTAGCTCTTAAATAAGAGAATTCGAGCTGGAATTAACCATCAATTTACTAAAAACAAACTTCAAGATATCTTTATGATTAATCATAAATAAATGTTATTTTATATCTGTGTTCACATAGTATTTGCTTTACACAGAATGTTTTTAAAATTGCCGAACACTCATGTTGACCTCAATATTCTTTGCAAAATTTGCTTAAATTAGAAGATATTAAATTGAGACTTACTAATAAAGTTTAAAATTTTTATTTGTATCCTATGCTACTCTACAAAGTTCTCAGATTTTTGGTATTAGAGATAGCCTTGATAAGCTTTTGCAGCAGTTGTGATGGTAATTTATTAACTCAACCAGAAATTATTCCTGGAGGCATCAACAGTAATTCACCTGAAGAACATCCTGTCTATAGTCAAGATGGCCGCTATTTGGCATTTGCTTCTGATCGCTATGGTCAGAGAGATATTTTTCTCTTTGATCTGCAAGCCAAGGATTTAGTCTCTTTACCCAATCTCAATCGCCGAGATTCTGCACAAGACCAACCTGCTCTCAGCTCTAATGGTCGTTACATTGCCTATGTATCCACAGAAAGAGGCAAAAGCGACATTTTTGTTTATGATCGCCAACAACAAACGACGGAACTATTAACGGTTAATATCAAAGGCTCTAATCAGCAGCCTACTATAAGTGGTGATGGTAGTCAAATTGCTTTTCAGACTAGCCAGTTAGGACAATGGAAAATTGTCATTGTTAAGCACAAAATTGATGGTAAGTAATGCTTTGCGGAGGAGATTCCCATTAAAGTTAGAAACGGATTGTGGCGATCGCAGGATGTGAATCTTTTAACGCTAATCTATATCTCCAGTCAGGTGTGAGGGATTGGAGGTAATTTTCCTGGGCGATCGCACTTATCTAAAATATTCTTGAACTACAAAAACTTGCTGACTAAAATCTTTTTTCTGCTGTTTCTTAATTCTAATTAATCGATTGATTAAAGTATCTTGAGTTTGTAAATATTCATTCAAAAAGTCAATCTGAGCTTGGTAATCTCGATCTATTTTACAGATTATAATTCCTGAATGCTGAATAACCTTATTGTGTAATTCAATAAAATCATTAGTCCAGACGGGTATCCTAGTATTGCGAATACAAGCATGACCACCAGAGACTCCAGGTGTTTTTTGTATAACTTCTGTGATTTGCATTATTGACTCTCCTCTAGTAAAAATTTTAATTCTTTAATAATTGCCTTTAGCTGAGCATTTCCTTAATTATAGAGTTTCAGAATTTGCATCTTAATAAAAGCAGCTTAATACTGGCATATTGTTAGAGATAATGTTTTATCCAAATCTCAGTTCCAACTGGAACTGTATCTATTTTTGTATTACTAAAGCCACATAAAATTTTAAATCCGCCTGGATTAAAATGCATAACTTGAAATTGAGCTTTCATGTTTTGAATTTTTCCATCAGGATATTTAAGAATCACTGGAAGTGAAATATTTTCAACAGTTTTCGGTATTTGTAGTGCTGTTTTAGGAACTTCTGGTAGAACAACCAGTCCCAACCCTAAGCTATGTAAATAAAAACTATCTTCAACGATCAACAAGAGTTTTTTTATAACCATCATAACCACCTTTATTTGAGAATTTCTTTACAATCATAGGTAAGGATATATAAAGAAATTTTAAGAAGCTGGGATATATGAAACGGATTGTCTTGATTGCAGGGTTTGAATCCTTTAACGCCAACCTGTATCGTCAGGCTGCTGAGATGGCGACATCTAGATGTGGAGAATTGGAGGTTATTGTATTTAGCGATCGCGACATCACGACTTCTCCTGATAAAGTAGAAACTGCATTGCAGTCTGCCGATGTGTTTTTTGGAAGCCTGATTTTTGATTACGATCAAGTAATGTGGCTGAGAGAGAGAGTGCAAGCTATTCCCATCAGGCTTGTGTTTGAGTCGGCTTTGGAATTAATGAGT
>JBJOPG010000144.1:0-10724 GCA_046050865.1 Cyanobacteriota bacterium | reverse complement strand
CAGCAAGAATCAGACGCTAGCTATCATATTGGTAAAACCGCCGTAACTCAAGAGCGGGATAGTCACTACACCCTTAATGAGATCAATCTGGGGGCAAAATTATGTCGTCATAATCCCGAAATGTGGCAGCAAGGGGAACAAACGGAGACTGACCTAAATGGCTTGACGGTGGCTACAGGAGAACAGACATCCGATACCCATAGTATTATTGCCTTGTCTAAACCCCACGGTACGACCAATCAACTGCACAAATGTATTGTGAGCGATCGCGCCCATGCCATATTCAACGGCAAGGTATTTGTCACCAAAGAAGCCCAGTTAACAGATGCCACTCAACTCAACCGCAATCTGCTGCTTTCCCCCAAAGCGAGAGTTGACACCAAACCAGAATTACAGATCACCGCCGATAATGTTAAATGCGCTCATGGGGCAACGGTGAGTCAGTTAGAAGCCGAAGAAATATTTTATCTTCGTAGTCGTGGTTTAAGTGAAGATGACGCAAACCAACTATTGATCGATGCCTTTGCTGCTGAGATTATCGATCGCCTGCCTTTGGAATCTTTGAGAAATAGAATCACCCAAACTATCGAGCAGAAAGTAAAGCATTAACAAGTAAAGCATTAACCTAATAATCAACATGACTTTTACCCAAGAAAAGACTTTAGGCGATAGAGTTCGAGATGATTTTCCCATTCTCCACCAGCAAGTTAACGATCATCCCTTAATTTACTTTGATAGTGCGGCTTCATCTCAAAAACCCCAGGTGGTACTAGATGCCTTGCAACATTATTACCAAAACGATAATGCCAACGTTCATCGTGGCGCTCACACCCTTAGTGGCAGGGCGACGGATGCCTATGAAGGGGCAAGGGATAAAGTTGCTCAGTTGATCAATGCTAGCTCTCGCGATGAGATTATCTATACTCGTAATGCCAGCGAAGCCATTAACCTGGTGGCATATAGTTGGGGATTAGCTAATCTTGAATCTGGAGATGAAATTATTCTTTCCGTCATGGAACATCACAGCAATATTGTTCCTTGGCAGTTGATCGCCCAAAAGACTGGGGCGGTAATTAAATATGTTGAATTAACTCCCACTGAAGAGTTTGATTTTGACCAGTACAAATCCCTGCTATCAGACAAAACCAAGCTAGTCTCGATTGTTCATGTTTCTAACACCTTGGGAGTAATTAATCCTGTCACAGAAATTATCGCCGAAGCTCATAAACATGGCGCAAAAGTACTAATTGATGCCTGCCAAAGTGTGCCTCATATGCCTATTGATGTTCAAGCAATGGACTGTGACTGGTTAGTCGCTTCAGGACACAAAATGTGTGCGACTACAGGAATTGGTTTCCTCTACGGTAAAAAAGAGCTGTTATTAGCTATGCCTCCCTTTATGGGTGGAGGGGAAATGATTGATGAGGTATTTCTCGACCATTCCACCTATGGTGACTTACCCCATAAGTTTGAAGCGGGAACTCCTGCTATCGGTGAGGCGATCGCTTTAGGGGCAGCAGTAGATTATCTTAATAAGATTGGTATGGAAAAGATCCACGCCTACGAAGAAGAATTGACTGCCTACTTATTTAAGCAACTGGAAACCATTCCCGACATCAGAATTTACGGCAATAAACCTACTCCAGAGGGCAAAGGTAGGGCAGCCTTAGCCGCCTTTAATATCCCAGGTATTCATGCCAGCGATCTCGCAACTCTCTTAGATCAAGAAGGAATTGCCATTCGTTCAGGACATCATTGTACTCAACCCCTTCACCGTATTTTAAACGCTTCTGGTAGTGCTAGAGCTAGTTTATATTTCTATAACACTAGGGAAGAGATTGATGTGTTTGTAGAGGCTTTGAAAAGTACGATTGAGTTTTTCCAGAGTATGAATGAATAGATAGCATATTACTTCCCTGCTAATTTAGTACTTACAAGAGCATTAAGGGAAATTCCAGCCTGTGCAGCTTCAATAGCTAAAGCTCTGTGAACTCGTTTATCAATACGAACGTTAAAACAGCCACTGTAATCTTTGCGAGATGGGGCAATTGGTATTTTTTCGCCATCTTCTTGGTAGTCCTCCTTTACCATTTCCCAGGCTAGGTAAAGCTCCTCCAGTGCCTTATCTGCTGTGTCTCCATGGGCGGATACGTTTGGGAGTTCTACTAAATGTGCTATCCAATCTTGCTCATCGTCGAGATAAAGATTGATGGTAAAACCATCCCAATCATAATTTCTAGGTTTCTTGTTCATAGGCTTGTCAAAATTGTGCTACCTGATAATCTTTGGCTTTGCCACCTTTAGGTTGTATTGAGAGCCGATAACCTTGTGGTGAGTACCACAGCCGATGACTACCTTTTTGTCTTTTAAATGTCCAGCCACATAACGATAAAAGCGTTTCAAAATCTGAAAATGATAAACCCTTGGGATTTTGTTCTGCTTTAGTTAGTAGTTTTTCTTTTCTTCCCATATTGTAACTATATGCAGTTACAGCATGACGGTCAATACAATTGTAATTATTGATTTTTTTCTGAACATGGATAAATAAAGTCAATTAACTCTAAGCTTTGAATTTATATGGAGGTCTTAAACTCTTCTGGCTTATAGCTTGGAGCTTACAGCTTATAGCTTTTAGGATAAAGTTTTGTTACCTCAGTTGTTAAGCAGTATTTCAACTTTAGTCGAATCAGGCGATCGCGAGGAAATAAGCTAAAGCATCGTGATAGTATCCACTTTAGAGATGATCGACTATTACTAAAAATTCAGTATGCGATCGCTAAATTTGCTGTAAGCATGAGTAAAATTTCAACAATAATAAATTTACTGATGTTTTTGGCTTTAGTAATCTTTAGAGCTAGAAGCTAAAAGCTAGAAGCTAAAAGCTCTTTTGATAAAAGATTGATTTATAGATATTTAGGAGAAAAACTTTGGGATTAAGGGTAGCCGTTGTCGGTTCAGGGCCAGCAGGGTCATCAGCCGCAGAAGTTTTAGCCAAAGCAGGTATTGAAACTTATTTATTTGAGCGTAAGCTAGACAACGCCAAACCTTGTGGCGGTGCAATTCCCCTGTGTATGGTGGAAGAGTTTGATTTGCCCCAAAAGATTATTGATCGGCAAGTCAAAAAAATGAAGATGATTTCTCCCTCCAATAGAGAAGTCAATATCGGCTCAACGCTGAAAGATGGTGAATACATCGGCATGTGTCGTCGTGAAGTCTTAGATGGCTTTTTACGCGATCGCGCAGCAGAATTGGGAGCCAATCTCATTAACGGTACTGTCTATCAGTTAGATATCCCCGACAGTGACAAAGATCCTTACACTCTCCATTATGCTGACCATTCCAGTGGTTCTCTCAAAGGAGAAATGAAAACCCTGAAGGTGGATCTCGTCATTGGTGCGGATGGTGCTAACTCTAGAATTGCCAAAGCGATTGATGCTGGGGATTACAACTATGCGATCGCCTTCCAAGAGCGGATTCGTTTGCCCGAAGACAAGATGGCATACTATCAAGATCTAGCAGAAATGTATGTCGGTGATGACGTTTCGACAGATTTCTATGCTTGGGTATTCCCTAAATTCGACCACGTAGCCGTTGGTACGGGAACCATGAAAGTCAACCAGGCGGATATCAAAAAGCTCCAGGCTGGTATCCGTAAACGGGCTGCTAAAAGATTAGAAGGTGGAGAAATCATCAAGGTTGAAGCTCACCCCATTCCTGAACATCCTCGTCCTCGTCCTATCCGTGGCAGAGTTGCTCTAGTGGGCGATGCTTTAGGAACTGTTACCAAGTCTTCGGGAGAAGGGATTTACTTTGCAGCTAAATCTGGTCGGATGTGCGCTGAGATGATCGTAGAGCGATCGCAAAACGGGCAAAGAATTCCTACTGAGAAAGACCTCAAGGACTTCATGAAGCTTTGGAACAAAGAATACGGTGCAACTTATCTGGTATTAGATATCCTGCAACGAGTTTTCTATCGTAGTGATGCGACCCGCGAAGCCTTTGTGGAAATGTGCGACGATATCGATGTTCAGAAAATGACTTTCGATAGCTATCTCTACAAAACTGTAGTTCCTGCTAATCCTCTAACTCAAATGAAGGTAACAGCAAAAACACTTGCTAGTTTATTAAGAGGTAATGCTTTAGCTCCTTAAGTAATTACTGATTATTCAGTAAGTTAGAAATATTTTCTTGCATCAGGTTATTTAACCTGGTGTTTTTTTTGCTTATTTACACGTAAGACGCAGCATAAAAATTAAGCTAAGCTGTTGTTTTCAATCTTGTTTTTAAGTTACAAAATATGGATGAAACTATTTATCTTAAATACCCTTGGAAGGCTCAAGAAGCAATATTAGGAGCTAAATATCACTTCAATAATTCTCATGCCCATAAAATAATTAATACTATTTATCTTGTTATTGGAATATTTCATATTTTACTCGGATTGCGCAGTTTATTAGTTCTTGGTGATCGTGGAGCGATATCCACAATTATCATAGGATTAATTTTTATATTATTCAGTAAATTTAATTTAATTTCATTTGCTCGCAATATTAAAAGACTAAACTATGAAAACAAAGAAATTGAATGGGAGATAAGTAGAGATAAAATTGTAAATAGAATGATCAATTTAACTGAATCAACTTTTAGCTGGGAATTAATTCAAGGTGTATTAGATACTCCCAAAGGATTTTTACTTTATCCTCAAACAAATATGTTTTACTGGTTGCCCAAGCAAGCATTTTCTAAAGAAGAAGATATTGCTTTGTTTGCTTTTATTGCTCAAAACAAAGTAAAAAACTTCCAGCAAATCAAGTGATTTTTTTACAATTAAATATGGTCTTTCCAATCAGAACTGAATTGGCGATCGCAAGTAACAACAGTCAGCATAACTTCAGTCAACTAAATCGACCAAAGTTTCTAATTTAAACTGAATCGTACCTGAGGCTGAATAGCGATATTGTTCACCGATAAATACTGACAACTTGATATTAGTCGGATCGCCAGTAGAGGCATATTTTACCGTACAGATTTGCATTTTATTGCGGAAATAAGCAATGATGCGATCGCCAGGCTTAATAGTTGACGCTTGAATCTTCAATGATTGAATTTTAGATTTCTGGTTCATATTTGCTAATTTTTTAAATAAATTGCTTTTTGATCAACGGAGAAGTCATTGCTGCCAAGAGGCTGCCGTAATCTAAGTTGAAATTTACCCCCTCACCAATTTTCAAAGAGGTGTTTTTACTGTCGATAACTAGATGATCGCTACTCGAACCAAGTATTTCTAGATCTTGACTTGTACTTAAACCAGAAATGAGCGTGTCCTGCTTTCCTAAAGCAATAATTGCTCTTTGGTGAATACCACGATCCTGAAAAACAGGAATATTCCCAAATGCATCGCGACCGATTTCCCCAAAAGGCAGAGAAGGCTTTAATTTTGATTCGATCACTTCGGCGATCAATTTAAAAGCATTAGTCTGTAAGTTGGGAATCCTTTGACCATTTACTGTTTCACAGCCCAGAAGAATTGATTCCCCCAAACGCAGATTATTAATTCGTCCAATGTTGTTGCTGGATTTGTACCATTCATAGTTAGCGGAATTTCCTCCAGAAACTAAAGGTAAGTTAATTTGAAATTCATGTTCCATCGCCTCAGTTAGTGCCGACAATTGCAACATTTTTTGATTATCGGGTTTAATGCCCCCATAACAGGCTAAATTACAACCGAGTCCCGCTATTTTGATGTGAGATAAGGATAGAACTTTATTGATCAAGGGGGAAATGTCACAGGGCAGTATTCCTTCTCGCAGGTCACCCATTTCCACCATCAAAATTATTTGATGAATTTTATTGTGTAAAGAGGCATAATAATTAAGCTTTTCAATCGTCTCGATTTCTGTATTGAGGCTGATGTTGACATCTTCAACTATCGATTCTGCCTGGCTTAAAGGAGTACGGAGGAGAACAAACTGAGTCGATATTCCCGCCACCTTCATCCTTTGAATATTTTCCAAACGAGAATCGGCAATAAACTTGACACCACCTTGGATCATTGCTTGAGCGATTAGCGGCTCTCCCAATACTGCTTTGGAGACTCCCATCAAAGCAATACCCTGTTTTCCATACAGATTGCATAGCATCCGAGCATTATGCTGTATTTGAGAAAGAGCAATTTCTATTCTAGGCATAAACGCTTTCATGGTTTGATGACCTAGTTCTGCCTTCATCCTCTTGTGAGCAACGGCATGATCTGAGAATTTTTGAATTTGTGTTGGCGATCAAGAGTGGGAAAAAGTTTACCTAAAGCACTAATCAGTTTTTGACAGCCATCCGTTAAGACATCGGTAGTGGGTAACATCAGACGTTCTTCATAATTTTTGATGGTTTGCTGAATGGCAGTTGCTGTCATATTTTCATGACTTAAAGCGATCGCAATTACCTGAGATTGAGAAATTTCTTTAATCAACAACATTTCACTGACAATATTCGGCATCGGTAGATTAGGAAAATCACAGCGGAATTTTCTACCGGGAGGATGTTGTAAAATCACTCCGTCAGGCATGCATCCTTTCAAAATGCCTACAGAACTCATGAAAGCAGGATGGGAAACAGCACTTTGTCCCTCCACTAAGATAATATCGGGACTTTCCTGTTCAAAAGCTTGAACTACCGCATGTTCGATTTCTCCAATCACAAATTGGGACACCAGAGCATCGATCGATACACCGTACATTGCCCCTTGCATTAAGCTCGTTTGTCCTGTGGCAACCAGCACCGATTTAATTCCCAGCTTGTTCAAGGCTTTATTTAATTCCACGGCAGTAGTCATTTTGCCGCAAGCGCAATCTGTGCCCAAGATGGCAATTACAGGTACATTAACCTTGGCAATTTCGCCAGTAAATACATGGAGATCTTTTAGTTTCGGCGGTTTTCTCATGTCTCGAATTTCAACTCCCCAGCGGGCTGCCATCTCGATAAACTCAGGATCTTCCGAAAAGAATTCATGCAAACCATTGATGATATCCATGCCTTTGGTCATGGCTTCCAAGATCAAAGATCTTTCGGCAAGGGAAATGGTGGCATCTAAAGGAGCTTTGCCATAGATATAGCAGTCGGGAATAGTGGGTAAAGTGGCTAATGCCGATTTTAAATTAGCGAAAATGGGAATATTGTTACGCTTATGGTCTAATTCTTCACCAGCATCTTTGCCAGCTAGAGAAGCATCAATTACCCCGACAATCTCATAGATTTCAGAATGCCTTACTAAACCCGCTGCGGTTTTACCATCCATTAAGCCAAATTGATTGTCACAGTAAACTAAAGCTGTTTTGCTTGCGATCGCCATATAAGTATATTTTCCTTGATTAAATTAATTAATTTGAGCAACTTGCTTAGAAAACTGGCATTTCTTGATAACAGTGGCTACAACGCCAGTAAAGGCTTCCTAAACCCAAATGACGAAGCAAAATGTATGAGCAACAGGGACAAGTATGTCTACTGCTCATGGATAATTGGGTATGGGCTATATCTTCTTGAGTTTTGACGGTTTTGGGTTCAGCCGCCCATTGAGAATATCTATTTAATAAAATTTGCATTGTTAAAACCTGATGTTTATTGATATTAAGCTCAGATTTTGGAGTTAGCGAAAAATTGTAACTGAATCCATAATTCTTGTTTCCATTGGAGACTCAAAATCTCTGGATTTTTGACACCCAATGCTTTAAGACACTTAACTATATCTTTTTTGCTTAGTGATTGTAGAGATAATTCCGAAGCTACAAAACGAGCCAAGCCAGGGGAAACAATTAATAAATTTCTTGGAAAAATTGACATTAAATCTTGCTTCAACTAAAGACTGTAGAGATTTAAGTTCGGAGATAAAGTCTACAATTTTAGCTGGATCTCGAAAATATTTTCTAACATCTTCATTGTAACCTATGATTCTCGATAAAAAAGACAAAGACACAACTCTTATTAATAAAAAATCTGGCTAAAAAGCTTATTTATCAAAACTTTGAGACAACAAATAGTAGTTTGTACGAGTTTTAAATTTTGAGAGAGCAAGTCTTAAAAAACCTTCAAAAAACCACTGATTTGAACTTAAGACTGAGTATTTTTTTTATTCATTTATATTAATCTTAGCAATTAAATCTACTTTTGTGTTCGCGAGATGTCAGATGCAGCTTGAAACCACGATAAGCTGAATAAATAGACCTCAATTAACTAAAAATTAAAATAATCAATTTTTCAAAATATTCTACTATGAAAACTGGAGACGTATAGTTCCTGCAAGTCTATTGCTGATTGACGATGAACTTGATAAGCAGAAATGTAGAACTTCTGGCTACAAAGTGGAGTTTAGTAAAGGAGAATCCAGCTTGCAAATTCGCTATCTCAACACAGATCTCGATCTTGCCGCAGCGGTGGATTTAAGATCATTGGCGGCAACTTTCGAGTCTCAGGGGATTGTCCCGTTGCATGTGGCACCAATCGAAGATGATGGTTGGAGGGCGATTTTTGAAACCAACAAATCATACCCAGATCCTGAGTCCAACATTGCTGCCATATTATCCGTCATTGAACAATTTGAGCAGCCAGAATTAAGGATTTGGCAGGCTCTAACCTTATGTGAATTTAATATCGGCTATGACTCTGGCAGTGAACCCTGGGCATTTAACCAAGGACTTTCCCATGAACTACTTCAACGCATTACAAAAGCTGGGGCTTCCTTGCGCTTTACCTTGTATCCCCCTGAATCAGAGCGTCAACTCTAATTCGCATTAGCAGAAAAGAAATAATTAATTCATTACTGCTTCATTCAGGAGACCTTCTGCCGCCGCCAGTAGTTCTTTTTGGATATCTTTTAAATCTTCACGGTTATTCAGATAAGCCGTTAATGCTTCCAGGGGATTTAAAGTATTACCGACTCCCAACTCTGGTAAACGAGGACGAGCTAGTTGGCTGACTAGCTCAGGGCGGATGCTATGGCTATGGGCGGATTGTAAAGCTCGGTCTAGGGCGGCAGTATTGATCAGATCTAGCTGTTCTGAGCGCAATTTATAAATCAGGCGAACCACTTTGTCAGCAATTTCTTGCTGGGCGATCGCCTTTAAAACTACTTCTAGGGGATCTTCCGCTTGAGAAATATCAATTTCAATGGTAATGAAAGGACGAGCAGGGAGGGGACAAAATTCCCACGTCGCTTTACCAGACGCTACTTCCGCCAAGATATAACCCTTGTCTTCTTTTTCTTCTCCAAAGTCCACCCGTTCAATGCTCCCTGGATAGACTACAGGAGGATCATTACTGGGGTTGAGGTTTTGATGCTTGTGGACATGACCTAAAGCCACATAGTCAAATTCCTGGCGAATGAGCATCGACATCGGAATCGTAAAGCCTTTGCCGACGGCGAGAAACTTCTCTGCACCCAAAGAGGCGCGATCTGCCATTAAATGAGCCAGGAAAACTGTGGGCAGGTTCGGGTCAAGACGACGTATTTCTGCTTCGAGGACAGGCTGCAATTTCTGGATCAGCATTTCATTGACTTCACCCAAGGCTAATCCTTCAGTTTCGGGACGAGTTAACAAAGTAGAGCGATTTAACCAGGGGAGGGTAATCACTTGCACTGCACCATTGGGCGTATCGATATGATGGGTGGCGATGGTATCGCCCACAATAAACCCAGGTACTACTAGAGTACGGTAAATCGATAGACTAGCCCCACCGCTGCCTTGAGAATGTTGATCATGATTGCCTACCAACAGAATTGCTGGTATCTGTGCGTCGGCTAAACGGCGAAATTGGCTGGCAAAAGCTTCATGAACATAGGGGGGGGGAGTGGCATCAGGAAAAGCATCTCCGCCGAAAAGTACTAGATCTACGGGTTCGGAGATCGCCCGATCAATACAAATTTTGAGGCTATTGACAAAATCTTCTAGTCGGGAATTTATACCTGTTTCAGGATTGATTTTACCGTGAGAAAATCCACTTCCTAAATGAATATCTGAGAGGTGCAGAATTTTAATCATTATTAGTTCGGAGTTTTTCTAATTACGTTTTTGGGAATGATAGATCTAAAGCTGAATTACTAGTTAATTTCATCAGCTTACTTTAGTTCTCATAGGGATTCAATCAAAATGGCTTTTTTCTATACTTTGCTCTCGATGATGTTCGTTGCGATACTCTTAGCTTGTATTATTTTTCTTGTGGGAGTGAGAATTTATAACGGCTTAGTTCAGCTAAAAAATCAGGTGAGTAAGTCTTTTGCTACCGTTGATGTGTTACTAAAAAAAAGATGGGATTTAATTCCCAATTTAGTGGCGGTAGTTAAAAGTCATATGCAGTTTGAACAGCAAACGCTAGCTGAGATTACTAGATTGCGATCGCAAGTTATGACGGGGGGCATCAGTAACGAGCAAAGACTGACCCTAGAAAATCAAATCTCCCGCACTATGGGTAATGTGGTGGCGCAAATTGAAAATTATCCTGAACTGAAATCCGATCACCACGTCACTCAGTTATTAGAATCTCTCAACGAAACAGAAGAACAAATTTCTGCCGCCAGACGTTTTTATAATTCAGCGGTAACAGAATACAACAACGCCCTGGAAATGTTTCCTAGTAATTTAGTGGCTGGTTATCTGCGTTATCAACAGAAAGAATTATTTGTCACTCCTGCTGAAGAAAGGAAGAATGTCAATGTTGGTGAGTTATTAAATTAGCTT
>JBJOPG010000143.1:0-10779 GCA_046050865.1 Cyanobacteriota bacterium | reverse complement strand
ATAAGCTCAGAAAAAAGATCAATCGTGGGATTTTCATTTGCATGTCAGGCTCACTGTAGCCACACTAAAGCGCGAGCGGGGGTGTTTTATACTCCCCATGGGATTGTCGAAACTCCTAGGTTTATGCCTGTGGGCACCTTGGCCACGGTCAAGGGAGTGATCCCGCAACAGCTAGAAGCGGCTAATTCCCAGATGATTTTAGCTAATACCTATCATCTGCATATTCAACCAGGGGAAGATATCATCCAAGAAGCGGGGGGGCTACATCGTTTCATGGCGTGGGATAAGCCTATTCTGACAGACTCAGGCGGATTCCAGGTTTTTAGCTTGAGTGAAATGCGTAAAGTAACGGAAGATGGAGTTCTTTTCAAGTCGCCCCGTGACGGGAGCATGATCAACATTACTCCAGAACGCTCGATTCAGATTCAGAATGCTCTAGGTGCCGATGTGATCATGGCATTTGATGAATGTCCCCCTGCCGATGCCACCAAGGAGCAGGTACAGGCAGCCACCGATCGCAGTTATCGTTGGTTACAAAGATGTATTGCTGAACATCAAGATACTGAGCGCCAAGCTTTATTTGGCATTGTTCAGGGGGGAATACATTTAGATTTAAGACAGAAAGCCGTGGAACAGCTAGCGGCACTAGATTTACCTGGCTATGCTATCGGTGGAGTCAGTGTCGGCGAAGATCCCCGCTTAATTAATGCTACAGTCCGCCATACGGCTCCTTTGTTGCCGGCGAATAAACCCCGTTATCTCATGGGAGTAGGAACCTATCGAGAAATGGCTCAGGCGATCGCCTCTGGGATCGATTTATTTGACTGTGTGATCCCTACTCGTTTAGGTCGTCATGGGGCAGCTTTGATCCGAGGCAAACGGACTAATATCAAAAATGCCCCCTACAAACGGGACTATCGACCCCTAGATGAAACCTGTGCCTGTTATGCCTGTCAGAATTTTAGCCGCGCTTATCTTAACCACATGTTGCGATCGCAAGAAATGGTCGGTCAGATTATGATTTCCCTCCACAACATTACAGAATTAATCCGCTTTACCCAAGAAATCCGTGCAGCGATTTTTAAAGGAACTTTCGCTACCGATTTTGCTTACTGGCTCAAGGATGAAGCTGATAGCTGATAGCTGATAGCTGATCGATCCCCTAACTCCTAAGATAAATGCTCGGCAATCTTCTGTAATAGCTCATCCGCATCTACGGTTTTACGTAAAAAATCGGAAGAGCCAACCATTTTTGCCCTCAGGCGATCGACAATTCCTGAATTACTGGTCAAAAAGACAATTGGCGTTTCGGCAAATTCAGGATGACGACGTAGTTCGGCGCATAGATCATATCCGTTGATTCGAGGCATCACAATATCCAAGAAAATCAAATCTGGTTGACGACTCTGCAAAACTCTAACAGCTTCCACAGGATCGTTGACCGCCACAAAGCGATAACCTGCCATGCCAATAATTTGCTCCATCATATGGGAAATCATCAAGCTGTCATCCACACAAGCAATTAAAGGACGGTCTTTATTTTTATAATTGCTAGTATGGGGGGTAATAATCTCCAGTAAATCGGGAATATCAACTAAGCCAAAAATTCCTGTTTGAATATAGGGTAAAAGAGAACAGATCACCTGTAAGGGGGAAGTTCTTAACTGAACCGATAGATCTCTAAGAGTTCTATTGCCATTTAGTAGTTTGCAGAGACTTTGGTATGCTGAAATCGAGGTTTTAGCTTGTAATTCTTTGGGTAAGAGAATTACAGGAGCCATGTTGGGCAAATGATCGCTCACTTGAGCTTCTAACCAACAAGACCAAATTTGGTCTACCTCATCAATCACACTTTGAGATTCAATTAATTCTAAACGAGGAGTTAAGATCCGATCTTGGTTGAGACGACAAATAACTTGTCTCGTTTGAGTTAAGTCAAACAGAATTTCACTGATGACAAAGGCGATCGCATTACTCCCTTGCTGAGGGGTAATAATTTGCTGATCCACCCACTGGGATATTTGTTCATACTCCCAAATGTTATCCGTTAAGTCTACTTTACGCTCTGTCAGTTCTTCTTGCAGATTAGAAAGCTGAAAAGGAATTTGCGGCAAGTTGAGAATTAAATTTCGCTGCCAACGGCGAATGGGATGAACTCCTCCCGTACCATAGACCAGATCTCCCAGATAAAGATAAAGATGCCATTCGTTTCCTGTTACTGGATCGGTAAACGTTAGCTGTCCACTAATATGGGTCTCTTGCAAGGAAGTAAATAATTTAGTCTGCTTGAGGGCAGTAAATTCACGAATAATTAGGTTGTCAGAAGTTTTTCGGGAACTCATTGGCTTACACCCCTTTGCTGAAGAAGATTAATAATTTGGGTATTGGCTTGAGGAAACTGATATTGATGCATTTGAGCCGGTTTTACCCAGCGAACTTCGCTACACTCAATCGTCTGGGGTTGACCGTTTAAGTGTTGACAGTCATGAACATATAAAGTCACCATAAAAGTCTCATAGGTATGAGTAATAGTTGTCAAGCGATCGCCTACTACTATCTCAATATCTAATTCTTCTTTGACTTCACGCTGAATACATTCTTCAATAGTTTCTCCTGGTTCAATTTTGCCTCCAGGAAATTCCCATAGTCCTCCCATCTCACCCGATGCTTTTCTGCGATCAATCAGGACTTGTCCCTGGTGATTATTGATCACAGCTACGCCAATCTGTTTATGGCTCAGAGGAAGTGATATTTCTGCCATAGAATGTTTTATATTGCTAGCCTGACTGAATAAGTTAATTTAGAATTGTAAAAATTGTAAATAAGGCAAAGCAACCTATAACTTTGAGTTAATTAGTTAAGGTTGCTAATATTTTAGATATATATAGTTTAGTGTGACGGTGGCATTTTTTTACGATTTAAACTCTCGGTTTAATTCTCATTTAAGGATCTCTCAAAACCCTTGCTCTGTTAGGAATGACGCAGAAAAAACTACTCATTATGGGCTAATATAAGGTCAGTGTTTACCAATCTATAGCCAGGTCAATTAATGATTGTTAAATCAGGGCGATAATGGCAAGAATAAACCAACACCAACGCCAAGGCTATTTCCTTCTCTAACTCTCAATTGATGCCAAGGGGAGGAACCAACACGATTGGTTAAATATATTTCTAGATAAGGATTACTGTTGTCTCTGGTATTTTTTTTAGTCGTTTTTTCTGCCAATAAAGATAATGGTTGCCAACGCACGCCTATGGTGCCAGGAAGTTTATCAGCTAATCGTCCATTATTAAAGCTATTTCCTTCCCCAACTAAATTAGCTCCAAATTCTGCGGTCAAGCTGACTTCTTTGGTTACGGCGATCGCCCCCCCGAAGTTAAAACCACCAATTTCTAGTCCTTGTCGTTGGGCATAACCCAGGGTTGGCGTGAACCAAACCGCTGTTTGAGAGTTAATTTGGTAATGGATGGGCAAGGAGGCGGTGAGAATGAGTAGCTTGCCTCTGCTGCCATCATCGCCCCCAGGGGTGAAGATGGGTACCGTCTTAGCTAAATCTCGACGAGCAAAAGTATCGGCATCATTATTGACAAAATTAAGAAAGGGTTCGTTAGTCAAGCTAACCGTACCAGCCGCACTGAGGGTTATGGGGGAATTGTCCTGTTGATTGAGCAACCTGATTTTAGCGCCGATTCCTTGTTCCGACTCATCCACTTCTCCCGACACAGAATCCAGAAAAATTCCGACCTCAAAGTCCTTGAGGAAGCCGTAGCGGACTGCTGCCAAAAGTCCCTGGCTACCTTGCTGTAAGCTTAAAGTTAACTTTCCACTCGGTAATGTTCCCCCATCGAAAAAGGCTACACCGTCAGTAGTGAGAGATTCTGGTTTATGAGGTTGGTTATCTTGACGATTCCCTGGCAGAGCATCGGGCATAAATCTGATATTGGCTCCCAGCCCTAAAAAGTCGCGATCGGCAGTTAAAGATAAGGGGGCAAAACTAGCAAAAGTATTAGTAGCGTAAAGATCCAAAGCTAGTTGGGGATTTTTCAGATAACGTAAGCCCGCATTGTAGGCGATCGCCTGATCTGGTGCGCCGGAATCACGATTAATACTATTATTTCCCGTCAGGGGGAGAAAGACATCACTGACCAAGGATAGTTGAGAATTAACTTGATAAGTAACACCAGCACCCAAGCCTAAAACTGTCCCAAAGCTACTATCTTGATCATTTGGCAGGCGATGAAAAAAAACGGCACTTTCATCTTTAAAGAATGCCACGGTGGGGATCAGACTTAATTGCCAGCGATCGCCCACATCAGCAGTGAAGGGAGCAGCCAAGGAAACAAACACATCTCGGTTATTGATTTCTGTGACTGTGCCGTCTTGAGTAAACATAAAGCCTCTGGTACCCCAGGATGCTGCCACTACCCCACTCAATGAGCGATCGCCTGATGAATTTTCCCAAATACGTCGTTTAAGCTCTAATGCCGCCTCATTATCTTCAGTACGCTCCGAAACAAAGTCACCCTGTTTGACGGGGGAGCTACTGTCTACATGTTGAAATTGAAGCGTTAACTGTAGCTCGTCGCTGATGCCCCAAGTAAAACCAGTATTAAAGTTAACAGCACTATCACTATTATCAACAGCTCCCCGAACCAGATTGGGAAAAAAGAAGCTCCGAGTATCAAGGTTAAAAATTACTGCCCCACGGTTCAACTGCTGTGCCGTGGGTTGAGCAAATAACAGGTTAGCTAGGGGACTCAAACTGATTTCTGCTTTTGTTAACTCTGAGACAGCGATCTGTGCCTCTGGTGAAGCTAAGGCGGGATTTTCTCCCCACAAAAGCAACATAATTGAACCTAATAGCCCCACCAACAGTTTATTCATGCGATCGCCTTTTACTCCCTATTTCAACCAACGCTATTGATTAGTTTTGATTGAGAACTACACCAACGCTAGATTTTATCAGCTAGATGTAAAGGGATCATAGGGACGATAATGAGCGATCTTAATTACTTTAACTAGGAATCAAAGCTTATATTTAAAGCTTTGATCTCCCTGATATTTAGATGCTTTGGCTAACTCTTGGGGAGTTTTGATGCCTGGCTCCAATTTACCATTGATCTCCCAAGTGGGAAATGACTGAATTTTGGCAGCAGTACAAACATCTGGTTGGGGATTCTTGCCTTCAGCAGCACACTCGATATAGATCATTTCCTCGACAGCCTTTTCCCCTAATAATTGCTTCTGTTCGTAACAGTGAGGACACCAGAAGGCACCATACATTTTTGCTCCTGTAGCTTTTAGATGTTTCGCCAAGGCAATTTCTGATTCACCAGAAACTGAAGTAATTTTCCAGCCGAATGGGGCAGTATAGGGACCTGCCGGCTCAATAATGGCAATTTTGCCATCGGCGGGATCAACAATCTCATTAGCTAAGGCATCGCCGTTAATCCCTGAATAAATACCCAAAGTGACGACAATAGTTAACAAGCCGACGATCGCTCCGGTAAACATCATCTGACCTAAATCCTCCCAATCGCGACCAGTCAGGGTCAAAATCAAGAGACTCAGGGAAAACGTTGCCGAGCCAATACAGTAAGGACAAAGAGTTTTTAATTCCGTTGCCAGAATATACATCAAGTAGCCACTAAAAACCACCATCGCGATACTACCCGCCAACAGGAACCACCAAGTTGCATTTTCAATCTGCTGCTTAAGTTTCTTTTGAGTTTCGGAACTGATGCCTAGAGGCACTAAAGCAAAAGCAGCCATACTGACATAGGCGAGACAGCCAAATAAACTTAAGGGCAGCCCAAATACCGTGGCATAATCACTATCTAAAACTCCCCCGCAACCACTTCCAGGAGCGTCAGCTGAGCAAACTGGCCCTGTGCCCGTAAGTTTAGTAATAGTTAGATAAGCGGTTAAGACTGCTCCAGCGATCGCGATCGCACCAATGATTGGTCTTGACCAACGATAGATCCAAGGTAGAGAACGACGACGGCGCATAGTTTCAAAGTTAATTGTTGTTTTCCAGATTATAGCTCGAGTTAATTTTCTCTCAGATTTTTACTACTGCCACTGCTTAACAGAAGAGTTTGAAGGTGAGGGTAATTTCATTTTAGGCGGAATCGATCTAGCTGCTTCGACAAACTGAGACACTCGGATCGGATCAATGGTTTCGCTAATTTTACCTTGGCGTTTGAGGGAGCTAGAAACAATTACTCCATCTGCTGCCTGCATTAACTGCGGGATATTTTTCCAGTCTGCCCCACTACCAATAAATACGGGAGTATCTCCTGCTGCCGCTGCCGCCAATTCTAAATCTTCTTGGGTGGGGGGACTACCGGTTGCCCATCCTGAGAGGATTACCCCGTCGGCTAAACCCCGCTGAATCGTATCTTGGACGGCAGTAGTTAAATTGGGGGTCCCCAAAGGGCGGGCATGTTTGACTAGCACATCTGCCAAAATTGCCACTTCGGAGCCTAATTCTCGGCGATAACGCAGCAATTCATAAGCTTGCCCCTCAATTAAACCTTGATCCGTTGCCATCACTCCCGTAAGGACATTGACTCGAATAAACTGCGTTTGGGTACAGGTGGCGATCGCCATGGCACTACGAGCATCATTACGGAGCACATTGATCCCAATCGGCAACATCACCATGCCCTTAAGACGATCGACAATTAAGGTCATAGCACTAATTACAGCGGGATCAACTCGATCCTTGGCAAAAGGAGCATCAAAAAAGTTTTCGATTATAATTCCGTCTACTCCCCCTGCCGCTAAAGCAGTAGCCTCTTGTTCTGCTCTGGCAATTACCTCCTGAAGTTTACCTTGCCAACGGGGGGATGTGGGTAGTGGGGCCAAATGAACCACACCAATTACTGGATTATCTGTTTGAAAAATATGTTTTAATTCCACTTTAATTCCGTCACGCCTGCTTGCTCCTCTTCAAAATTTACTATTATCTCAGACTGAGCTAAGTACTGTATACAATAAAATCAACATTAATCTCCAAAATCTTTTAAGATTTCAACCAGTATTTTCGCAAGTTTTTATTCCCAGGGTCGACTTTATCTGTTAATATATTTTAACGAAAAGGTTATTTACGTATCTCTACAGATATGTATAATCTCAAGTTCAGAACCCGTCAGAGGCGGTGTCTTGAATCTAAAATAGTTTTGCGGCAGATGAACTGTCTGGTTAGCTAATGCTCCACCGCGAAACTAGGAAGCAAAAGCCAACAGTTTGGTCAAAACTAAGCACTATTCTATTTTTATAGCTCTTACGGGCCATCAGGTTAACGCTTCAACCAAGATATTAAGTCTGACCAATGGTTAATCAAAGTCTTGTCAATTGCTGACAAAGTCATTTAGACCATTAAACCTAACCCTATGTAAACTCATCACAAATTTGAGAATTAAGTCTCTAAAATTTAGGATTAAGAATGGCAAATAAGCCAACCATAGCTATATCCCACTTGGGATGTGAAAAGAACCGAATAGATTCAGAACACATGCTGGGCTTATTAGCTCAAGCTGGTTATCAAATAGACTCCAACGAAGAGTTGGCCGATTATGTAATTGTTAATACCTGTAGCTTTATCCAAGAAGCGCGAGAAGAATCAGTCCGCACTTTAGTCGAGCTAGCCGAAGCCGACAAAAAAATTGTGATCACAGGCTGTATGGCGCAGCATTTTCAGGGGGAACTTTTAGCCGAGTTACCAGAAGCTGTAGCCGTTGTGGGCAGTGGCGACTATCACAAAATTGTGGATGTAATTGAGCGTGCCGAAACGGGGGAAAGGGTAGAAGAAGTGACCCTAGAGCCTATATATATTGCTGACGAAACCGTTCCTCGTTACCGTACTACCACAGAAGGCGTGGCGTACCTGAGGGTGGCAGAGGGCTGTGATTACCGTTGTGCCTTTTGCATTATTCCTCATCTGCGAGGAAACCAGCGATCGCGCTCAATAGAATCCATCGTCGCCGAAGCGAAATCTTTGGCAAGTCAGGGGGTACAAGAAATTGTTTTAATCTCTCAGATTACTACCAACTACGGTGTGGATCTCTACGGCAAGCCGATGTTAGCTCAACTGCTTACGGAGTTAGGAAATGTCGATATTCCTTGGGTCAGAATCCACTATGCTTATCCCACGGGACTCACCCCTGAAGTATTAGCCGCCATTAGAGATACCCCTAATGTTTTGCCCTATCTTGACCTGCCGCTACAGCATTCTCATCCTGAAATTTTGCGGGGCATGAACCGACCTTGGCAAGGAAGAGTCAACGATGGCATTATTGAGCGGATTAAAGCAGAACTTCCAGGAGCAGTGTTGCGTACAACTTTTATTGTTGGTTTTCCTGGAGAGTCCGAAGCTCACTTCCAACATTTAGTAGATTTTGTCGAACGCCATCAGTTTGACCATGTTGGAGTGTTTACTTTTTCTCCGGAAGAGGAAACTCCCGCCTACAATTTGCCAGATCAAGTAGCACCTGAAATTGCAGCTCAACGCCGAGACATTCTGATGGAGACACAGCAACCCATTGCAGCGACTAAAAATAGTGCCTGTGTTGGTCAACGAGTAGATGTTTTACTAGAACAAGAACACCCTGAAACGGGACAACTAGTGGGTCGCTCGGCACGCTTCGCTCCAGAAGTTGACGGACTAGTGTACGTGAAGGGTTCAGCTTCCCTCGGCTCAATAGTTTCCGTCGAGATTACTGCTGCTGATGTCTATGACCTTTATGGAGAGATAGCGGTGACGGCAGCGGCGATCGCTTCTTGATTGTTAATTATCGCTAATTGCTGTGGACTGGTGAGAGCTATCTCGCAAATTTTCTCCCAAGGGATTGTTTCTGAGCAGAGAAATTAACCCAAGCCGATACTCTAAGGTCTTACAGACCCGATGTCGAAAGACTTGTAACTAACCATTTATCAACCATTCAAAGTAAAAAACACCAAAATTTAATTATGACAACGACTTTCAAAGACTTAGGATTATCCACCGAGACTCTATTACAACTAGAAAACTTGGGTTTCACAGACCCGACGCAAATTCAGCAGGATGCAGTGCCCGCCTTGCTTCAAGGAAAAGATATTGTGGGTCAATCCCAAACAGGAACAGGTAAAACCGCAGCTTTTGCCCTCCCTGCTCTAGAATTAGTGGATGCTGATAATAAAGCAGTACAGGCGCTAATTTTAACCCCAACTAGAGAATTAGCACAGCAGGTGGGAGAAGCCATTAACGACTTTTCTTCCAAAGAGAGAAGAGTGTTTTCTTTAACTGTTTATGGTGGTCAATCCATCGAAAGACAGATTAGTCGCTTACGCCGTGGAGTTCAGATTGTTGTGGGTACTCCTGGACGAGTCATTGACTTGTTGGAGCGCCGAGAATTAGTTTTAGACCAACTGAAATTAGCAATTCTCGATGAAGCAGATGAAATGTTAAGCATGGGTTTCATTGATGATATCAAGAAAATCCTGCGACAAACCCCTAGTTCTAGACAAACCGCTTGTCTGTCGGCTACCATGCCCCGGGAAATCAAAGACCTCATCAACAATTTCCTGACCGACCCAATTTATATTACGGTTAAGCAAAAAGAAGCTGCCCCTACTCGCATCGACCAACGGTTATATCTGGTGCCTCGCGGCTGGCAGAAAATTAAGGCATTACAGCCTATTTTAGAAATTGAAGAACCAGATTCGGCAATCATCTTTGTCCGTACCAAGCGTACTGCCAGTGAACTAACTAGCAAACTACAGGAAGCGGGGCATAGCGTTGATGAGTATCATGGCAACCTCAGTCAAGTACAGCGAGAAAGATTGGTTAAGCGTTTCCGTGATGGCAAAGTAAGAATGGTCGTAGCAACAGATATTGCTGCCAGAGGTTTAGATGTTCAAGGTCTGAGCCATGTGATCAATTACGATTTACCTGATAATACCGAAACTTATATTCACCGTATTGGTCGTACTGGTCGTGCAGGTAAAACAGGAACAGCTCTGGCGATCGCCCAGTCTGGAGATCGTCGGGCGATCAAACAGATTGAACGTCGCCTGCGAGCTACCTTAGAAACCGTCCAGATTCCTAATCGAGCCCAAGTGGAAGCCAAACGCATTGGTAAGCTCAATAGCAGAATCAAGGAAACTTTGGCAGGGGAAAGAATGGCATCCTTCTTGCCTTTAGTCAGAGAACTGGGTAGTGAATACGATGCCCAAGCGATCGCTGCGGCGGCGCTGCAAATGGTCTATGACCGTGATTGCCCTAACTGGATGAAGGGAGAATGGGATATTCCTGAGGATAGCTACAGCAAACCCCTAATCAAGGGCAAGAAACCCACTGGTCGTTCTGCCCAAAAAAGCAGCTATAGCAAGTCCAAAGCTGTACCGAGAACTAAGCCTCAAGGTAAACTAAGATCAGGAGTGATTATCGAGCAGTAGAACTTGCTTCAGCTTTTGGCAGTTTTAAAGTGTGTTCAAAGATCCAAAATTAGGGTACTTTAAGACTGCAAGCAACTTCTGCAATAGTTGTTACATTCTGTTGTTGAACTCTGGCTTGTAAAAGCCAAAAGCTCCTCCTAAACCTTAACTAGCGCATAGCCCGTGACTCTCAGTATTCCCCCCACCAATTTGTCTTACCCTCCTGTCGCCAAGACGGCGAATAACTGGCAGGGTTTAATCGAAACCTATCGTTCCTATCTGCCCGTTAGCGAAGCTACTCCTGTAGTTAGCTTATTAGAAGGCAATACTCCTTTGATTCCCCTTCCAGCGATCGCCGA
>JBJOPG010000142.1:0-12020 GCA_046050865.1 Cyanobacteriota bacterium | reverse complement strand
TTTGATGTGGTGGCAGATGAGTCGGGAGAATCAAATTTAATTGTCAAGGTAATTGAACCAAATGACCCCAGAGTTAAACAAGCTTGTGATTTACAGGGCATAGATCCTCTCAAAGCTAGAGGAGGAGGAAGCTTTAGCTGGCAAGATAATCTCGAAGAAAAAGAACCTAATCCTAACTATGCTGCGGTGCTGATTGATGTTCCTGACGACGAGACAGGACGCAATGGTAAACTAATTCGCGACAAAGGTTATGTTAATGGTTTACCCGTAATTAGTCGCTATTGGTTTGGCGAAGATGGTATTTTAACCATCAACACTGATTACGATAATAACCAGGGGCAAGAACGTTGTTGGTTTTTGACGGATGATTTTCGTGTTAGAGTCAGCACGATTCAAATGCTCAATGGAGTAAGTTTAATGGCTTACTGTTCCGAGCGTCGTTGCGTTTCACCAGAAGACGTGAGGAAAATGGCGTTAAGCCACTCAAATTAGCTAGTGGTGCAAAATAATTGTGGCTCTGAAATTTATTTTGCTTGCACTTACAAGGTTCGGGTAACTATAAGCTATAGGCTTATTGAAATACTTGATTGCTTGTCAAAGACTTAATAATTTGTCAAAAACTAGGAAATATGAGAAGAATTTATATTTCACAGCAAATCTGAAAATAATATAATAATCTCATAACCCTCTTAGGATGGTGACTTGTCGTTAAACTCACAAGGCTAATAGCTAGAAGCTTTTACTTACTGATGTTACGCACTCATTGAGTTATAGATGATAACTATACAACAAGTAAAGCGGACAATTTTGATTGTCAAAGAAGCCCAAGTAAAGCGAGAACTTTTCCGACGTTATTTGCAACAGGAAACAAGCTTTAACTATGAATTTTGGGAGGCTGAGTCTAGTGATTTGGCATTACAAGTATGCGTTAATCAGACGCCCGATTGCATCGTACTGGATTATTTACTGCCCGATCGCGATGGTTTAGAATTCCTAGATGAATTGAAAACTTTGACGGGTGATAATTTGCCGCCCGTAATTATGCTCAATGAAAGAGGCAATGAAGCGATCGCGATTCAAGCCTTTAAGATGGGGGTACAAGATTATTTAATTGAGAGTGAGATTACACCCGAAAATTTCCGTTCTGTGACTCGCACAGCCTTCGAGAATTTTCACTTACGACAGCAGTTACGGGAAAGTGAAGAACGCTACCGGGCGATCGTTGAAGACGGCGATCGTTGAAGACCAAACCGAGTTAATTTGTCGATTTTTGCCAGACTGTACCCTAACGTTTGTCAATGGCTCATATAGCCGTTATTTTGACTCTACACCCGAGCAGTTAATCGGACAGAATTTTCTTAACTTAATTCCCGAAAGCGATCGCGCCATCGTCCAACGGCAGATTGATGAACTTAGTGCAACAACACCTGAGAATGCGGTATTGATTCACGAACATCCAGTTATCAAACCCAATGGTGAAACTGGCTGGCAGCAGTGGACAGATCGCGCCATTTTTAATACTAATGGCGAGTTAATTGAATTTCAGGCAGTAGGACGAGATATTAGCGGTCGCAAACAAAGCGAAATTGCCCTGCAAAAAGCGAACAAACGCTTTGAAATTGCTGCTGCGGTAAATTGTTTGATTTACGATTACGATTTAGGGCAAAACACGATTTATCGCTCCCCAGGATTAACGAAACTATTTGGCTACTTGCCCTGGGAAATTGTACCTACAGACGAGTGGTGGTACGAAAAAATTCATCCCAGTCAAAGAGCAGCAATACAAGAGGCGAAAAGAGCAATACTGCTGGAAACTGAAACCACCATCTGTTTAGAGTATCAAGTGCGCCATCGAGACGGGCATTATATTTGGGTACAAGATATGGCTGTGATCCTGCGGGATGAATCAGGACAAGCCTTACAGGTTATTGGCAGGACAACCGACATCAGCGATCGCAAACTTGCTGAACAACTTTTAAGAGAATCAGAAGAACGCTTGCGCATCGGCGTTGGCGTTGCGGGAGTTGCCCTGGCTCGGTTTGATTATGTCTCAAATACTGTCGAACTTTCGCCAGAAGCTGCGGTTCTATATGGCTTTTCTAGGGATGAATCAATCGTAACGCGCGATCAAATCCACGCCACCTTTCACCCAGAAGAACGGGAACTCATGGAGCGGATTATCGAACAAGTGCTAGATCCTAATGGGGATGGGTGGTTTGAGCGAGAATATCGGGTGGTATGGCAAAATGGCGCAGTTAAATGGCTACAGGTTCGCCAACAGGTATTCTTCGATCGTTCGGGTAACACTCCTCGTCCAAGCTATGCAATTTTAGCAGCGATCAACATTACTGAGCGCCAACAAATCGAAGCAATGGTTCAGCAACAACTGGCACAAATTGAAGCAATCTATGCCACTGCACCGATTGGACTGTGCTTTCTAGATCGAGAACGGCGATTTGTACAGTTAAACGAGCGATTGGCAGAAATCAATGGCTTACCTATATCCGAGCATTTGGGACGAACCCTACGAGAGATTTTACCCGAACTAGCAGATCTTCAAGAACCAATTTTCGAGCAGGTTTTTCAAACGGGAGAGCCGATTTTAGATGTTGAAGTTAAAGGAACAACCCCTGCTCAACCAGAAGTTGAGCGTCATTGGTTGGCAAGCTATTACCCATTAACAGTAGAAAATGGACAGATACTGGGAATTAATATTACTGTCTTGGAGATTACTGAGCGCAAAGAAGCCGAAGTTGAACGAGATCGCATACTAGCAGACGCACAAGCAGCCCGTGCGGCGGCTGAAGAGGCTAACAGTAGTAAAGATGAATTTGTGGCGGTGGTTGCTCATGAATTGCGATCGCCGATTAATGCTGTAGGGGGATGGATACAACTATTGCGGACACGAGAATTCGATCAAGCCACCATTAACCGTGCCTATGAAGCGATCGAGCGTGGTACTCAAACACAAGTACAATTGATTGAAGATCTCCTCGATATTTCTCGTATGGCTTGTGGTACGCTGCGGTTGACTTTTGCACCTGTTAATCTGATGTTGGTCATGCAAGCAGCACTGAGTCTTGTGTGTCCGATGGCAGATTCTAGACAAATTTATCTAGAAACTCGACTAACTGAAATAGTGCAAGTTTCTGGAGATATTAACCGCTTACAGCAAATTGCGGTCAATCTGCTCACCAATGCCATCAAATTCACCCCAGCAGGGGGACAAGTTACGATTACCCTAGAGGTAATTGAAAGACAGGCGAGAATCATAGTTAGGGATACTGGTCAAGGTATTAGTCCCGAATTTTTACCGAACATATTTGAGCAATTTCAGCAGGCACAAAAAAATTCAGGTTCTAAAGGGGGTTTGGGATTAGGGCTAGCGATCGTCAAGAATCTCGTTGAACTGCACAATGGTACAATTACCGCCGAGAGTCCTGGGATCGGCGAGGGAGCAACATTTACGGTTTGGCTACCATTACTTGAATCCGAAGCTGTTATAGTCCCTGAAAAAGCAGCGATCGCTCTCGATACTTCTTCTTTAGCTGGCATTCGCATTCTGGCTGTCGATGACGAACCAGATTCTTTAGAACTACTACGGTGCATTTTAGAAACTGCTGGTGCAGAAGTGCAAACTGCTCCCAATGCCTCGGTTGCTCTAGAAGTATTGGCGCAGTTTAATTCCAATCTTTTAGTTAGCGACATTGCGATGCCAGATCTTAATGGTTATCAATTACTACAACAAATTAGAAGAATTTATCCTGAACGACAAATTCCGGCGATCGCCCTTACCGCTTATTCCAGTTCCAGCGATCGCGACTACGCCCTCAGAATTGGATTTGAGAAATACTTTTCCAAGCCAATCGAGCCAGCGGCGTTAGTACAAGCAATTATCAGCTTGATCGTTACCTAGAAAAGATCATGTTTAGAACGCGCCGAAAACTTATCAGCTTAAAACAACATTTGTCTAGGGAAAATCCCCAACAACTTTTAGCTCAAATTGCTAGTGTTACGGCGATTTTGGTCGGTTGCCTAGTTTTGCTAGGCTGGAGTTTCGATATCGCGTTCCTCAAAAGCGTAATTCCCCAGGCTGCGACGATGAAAGCTAATACTGCCGTTGGTTTTATCTTAGCTGGAATATCCCTAGGACTGCAAACCCGCAATCGACAAACTATCTTAATAACTCGCTTGGCTCAAGGATGTGCGATCGCCGTCAGTGCAATTGGATTACTTACTCTTTGTCAATATCTATTTAACTGGAATTTAGGCATTGATGAACTGCTGTTTCAAGACAATGCGATTTCTCCAGACACAGTTTATCCAGGTCGCATGGGGGACAATACCGCCCTAAATTTTTCTCTGACAGGATTGGCACTTTATCTCAACGGACAAAGAACCCGTCGTAGTTATTATGTAGCTCAATCTGCCATCTTTATCAGCGCAGCGATCGCTTTACTTGCCGTAGTCGGTTATGTTTACAATGTAGAGGTATTTTATCGTTTCATCTTCTACTCTTCTTCAATGGCAATTCACACTGCCCTGACTTTTTTAGTTTTGTGTATCGGCATTTTAGCATTACAAAAAAAACATGGGTGGATACAAATCGTTACCAGCAATTTTCTCGGTGCCGTTGTTGCTCGACAGTTGATTCCTGCTGCGATCGCTCTACCTTTGCTGCTTGGTTGGCTGATTCGACAAGGACAACTCGCTGGTTGGTATGACCCAAACTTTGGGCTGTCATTGATGGTAATTTCGCTGATAGTTATTTTGCTGGGATTGATTGGACGCAGTGCTGCTATTATCAATAAAATAGATGGCGATCGCAAACGATCTTCAGATCGTTTGCGATCCAGCGAAGAAAGGTTACAACTCGCCCTCGCAGGTGCGAATCAAGGTACTTGGGATTGGGATCTCAAGACGGAAACTTTAACTTGGGACGATCGCTGCAAAGAAATTTTTGGACTTCCGCCCGATTTTCCTGTTACTTATGAATGGCATCTCAACGCGCTGCATCCCGATGATCGAGAGAGAGTATTTGAAGCAGCAGTGATCGCCCTGCGTGATCATATTGAATTTCATGAAGAATATCGCACTTTTCATCCCGATGGTACGATGCACTGGATTTTGGCGCGAGGACGTGGTTACTACGATGGGACGAGCGAACCAGAAAGGATGACGGGAACTGTAATGGATATTAGCGATCGCAAACAAGCTGAATCAGCCTTTATAAGAACAAACGGTATTCTGCAAACAGTGATTAACGGCACGAGAGATGTTATCTACGTCAAAGATTTACAGGGACGTTACGTACTTGCTAACCAAGCTGCTGCTATTTGGTTGAATAAAACGGTTGAGTCTATGCTGGGGCAAGATGATTTGGCTTTGTTTCCTGACGATGTTGCACGGCGCATTCAAATAACCGATCAACAAGTGATTGAGAATGAAGAATTTATTACCTACGAAGAACAGTTACTCAAGGGGGATGAGTTGAGATCGCTCCTTTCAGCTAAATATCCGTGGCGCAACGAACTAGGCGAAGTTGTTGGTCTAATTGGTATTTCGATTGATGTTACTGACCTTAAACAAGCTGAAGCAGACTTAAAAGAAAGTAACGAGTATATTCAAATTTTATATGAAATCAGCCGAGATTTACTCTCAACATACCAACCTCTTTCTTTAGTTGATGTTCTGTTTGACAAACTAAAACCCTTAATAGGCTTGGATATTTACTTTAACTATCTTCTTGATAAAGAAAAACAAAAATTACATCTGATGTTTCATGGTGGCATTTCTGAGGAAATGGCTCGTGAGATTGAATGGTTAGAGATCGGTCAAGCTATTTGTGGCACAGTTGCCCAACAGCGATGTCAAATAGTACAGCCTAATCTACAGCAATCAACCGATCCCAAAACAGAATTGGTGCGATCGCTCGGTTTAACCGCCTATTCTTGCCAACCTTTGATTTCCCAAGGAAAACTATTTGGGACATTGGGATTTGGTAGTTTCACTCGCACGGAATTTACCCCAGCCGAAACCAAATTATTCCAAGTGATTTGTGACCGAATTGCGATCGCACTGGAGCGTTCAGAACTAATATCTTCTCTACAGCAGCAGACTGAAGAACTAACTAGCGCTAATCGACTTAAAGATGAATTCCTTGCAGCACTATCTCACGAATTGCGAACACCCTTAAATCCCATTCTAGGCTGGACAAAACTACTGCAAGTACAAAACCTCACAACTGTTAAATCCAAGGAAGCACTGTTAACAATCGAACGGAATGTTAAACAACAAATTGCCCTGGTTGACGATTTACTCGACATTTCTCGTGTCGTCCAAGGAAAATTTCAATTATCATCTCAACCTGCTGACCTAGTAGCAATTCTCAAAATGGCTGATGATAGTGTTCGCTTTACTGCGATCGCCAAGTCGATTACTTTAGAGTTTCACTATCCTGCTGATTCCATTACCCGAGTCATGGGCGATGAGACTCGACTACAACAGGTTTTTTGGAATCTTCTCTCCAACGCCATTAAGTTTACTCCCGATGGCGGAAACGTAGACATATGGCTAGAAAAAGTTCAAAATACTGCCCAAATTTCCATTACAGATACAGGGATTGGCATTGCTCCCGAATTTCTACCTTACGTTTTTGATCGTTTTCGGCAGGCAGATGGCAGTACCACTCGTAGATATGGTGGGTTGGGTTTGGGATTGGCACTCGCCAAACATTTAGTTGAATTACATGGTGGTACGATAGAAGCAGAAAGTTCTGGCGAATCAAAAGGTGCAACATTTAAGGTGAAACTACCTTTGTTAGCAGAATTGTTACCAGAATCAACATCGTTTAATTTACCAGCAACAAGCAATTTACAAACGTCATCCATCGATTCTAGTTCTTTAGCTGGAATTCGGGCGTTAGTAGTTGATGATGAACCTGATAACCTCGATTTAATAGATTTTATTTTAAAACAAGAGGGAGCGATCGTTACCACTGTTACTTCAGGAACAGAAGCACTAGAGATCGTTTCCAAAAACCCTCCCGATATTTTAATTAGCGATATTGGCATGCCAGAAATGGACGGCTACGAACTATTGCAGCAAATAAGAGCATTATCTAGCCAACAAGATAAACCAGTAAAAGCGATCGCCCTCAGTGCTTTTGCGCAACAAGAAGATCAAGAAAAAGCGATCGCCGTCGGTTTTCAAGTATATCTCTCTAAGCCCGTCAATTTAACTGATTTAGTAACAGCGATCGCTGCTCAGGTTTGTCCTAGTTAGAATATACAGCTGTTGATAATTTAGTCTTTAGTCTATATAGTCTTGCCAGGATGAATAACGCTGGGCGTAATAGTCTAAAATTTCTGAGATGCGTTGCTTGTCGACTGCCATAAAATTTTCAAGATTGTCAATGTAGTTAATTTCTAAAGCTGCTACTTGGCTTTGATAGTAGTCGAACTTTTCCTGGGGGTCAGGCTCCAGCGATCGCATTATCACCCTGGTATCTACTCCTGATACCTGTCGCAGATGAGCGGCTACTTCTCGATACACCGCTAAAGGTAATTGAGGACAGGTAAGCCGTTGTCTAGTTGTTTGATTGGAGGTTGATGACTGCATAAGGAATTCGGAGTAACTGTCAAACTTACTTGATTGCTGCTTGACCCTGATTTTCTCATTTTATAACCAGCTTCGAGCACATAAATATGAGATTCTGGGACAGAATTGTTGCATAATGTAAAGATATGCTAACAGTTTGGTCTTGATAAATCGCAAACTTAAGACTGCCCAAGGGCAAGACTAGTAGGATAAAAAATATTAAATAGAAAAATTAATCACAAATTATGAAAACTGTATCCGATAGCAAAAGAGCATTCCACAGTGCTTATCCTCGACCCGTTAATTCTGTCTATCGTCGAGTAATCGAAGAATTGCTAGTTGAGATGCACCTGTTGTCAGTGAATTCTGATTTTAGACCTGATCCTATTTATTTTTTGGGAATTGTTACTTCTTTTGCGCGGTTGATGCAGGGCTATCAGCCAGAAGCAGACCAGGGAAAAATCTTCAATGCTCTTTGTACTTCCACCAATGGCGATCCTGAAAATTATAAATCCCAAGCGGGAGCATTGTTATCCTTAGCCAAGGGTAAGTCAATCGATGACCTAGTAGCCTGGTTTGGCAATCCCAGCGGCGGAAGTGATGAGAATCATATTATTGAGCCGATTAAGGCGATCGCTAGTAATGATCATTTTAAATATAGTCGTCTCTTTGCCATTGGTATTTATACTTTATTGGAAGAATGCGATCGCGAAGTCGCTCAAAGTCAAGAAAAATGTAACGCTACGGTAGATAAAATTGCCGAACAACTTCATATTTCTGGGGAAAAAATGAAGAAAGACCTCGATATCTATCGAGGTAGTCTAGAAAAAATGGAGCAACTACTCAAGGTAATTGAAGATGTTCTCGAAGCTAGCCGCAAGCAAAGGGAGAAAAGAGAACAAGAAAAGCTCGCTAAATTGGATCAAAACAATACAGAAACCCAAAAAGATTCTGAAACAGAATCAGCCACCGCAGAACCCTAACAGAGTAAGACTTCTAACCATATCAGCTATTGGGTTTAAAGCCTCGTCTGATAGCTGGTACTAGCTCCGTATGGTAAAAGAGGTCTTGACGCCGAATTCACCATAACTTAACCATCTTGAAGTTGATCGAAGGTTTCTTCTTGCTGACTTAAACGATTGATTTTATGGATGATCTGAGTTGGATTCATGGATTTCAACAGATATTCATCTACGCCACATTTAGTAAATTTTTGCCATTCATCATGTTCAATGCGATCGCACAGGAGAGACACCTTAGTATATTTAGCCAGAGAAGCATGGTCGATGGCATTAACGATATGTTCCACATCAATCACCGAACAATCTTGATCGATAATTACAATTCTGGGTTGAAGCAGTTCAATTTGACTAACTGCCATTGCTGAATCTGTTAGCCACACCACTTGATAATCAATGGTATTTAATAGTTGACAAATAAAAGTTGCACTGGCTTCATCTTCAGTAACCAACACAATAGTTTGGGAACCTGTCACACCATGGGGTAAAGATTTTACTGTTGACAAGGGATGCAAATTATTGCTGGGAATTGCTTTTTCAGGCAAATAAACCGTAAATACAGAACCTTCCCCCAAAGCTGATTCTATTTCAATGGTGCCGCCGTGTAACTCCACCAATTTTTTGGTTAAAGCCAGCCCCAAACCCGTACCACCATAAACCCGTTGGCGGACATTTTCAATCTGTTTAAATTTCTCGAATAGGAGGGGAATTTCTGCCGTCGCAATGCCAATTCCTGTATCTTCAATTTGAAAAATCACTTGATGCTGTTCGCGCCAAACTCGCAAAATCACCTTTCCACCTTCAGGAGTGAATTTGATGCCATTGCTGAGAATATGAAAGAGAATTTCTTTTAATCTAATCTCATCAGCAAAAAAACTATTTTGCTCTGATTTAATGCTAATTTCTGACCTCAGTTCAATGTTTTTCGCCTCAGCACTTTCTTGTAACAAATGCAGAGTCTGTTTGACTATTTCAGGCAATGACACCTGTTGAATCTCTAGGAGATGTTTCCCTGATTCCACATCGGAAAACTCCAGAATGTTATTAATCAAGGAAAGCAGGTGTTTACCACTTTGCTGAATCAGATGAAGATATTCATGCTGTTTTTCGGGAGATAGGTGCATCTTTTGTTTGGTTGATGACCATTGCAGCAGCGTACTAGACAAACCAATGACACAAGTAAGGGGAGTTCGTAATTCATGACTCATACTGCCCAAAAAATCATGTTTAGATTTACTAGCTGCTTCGGCAGCAATCAGGGCATCCTTGAGCTGTTGAGATTGAGTTGCCACCTGTTTTTCCAGCAGTTTCTTCTGTTGCTGGAGCTGTTGATAGGATTGGTGATTAAAAATGGCGATCGCCAAATATTCGGCTAGCTGACGCAAAAACTGAATATTCTGATGTTGCCAAGCTCTAGGTTTACACTGATGAGCAATAATTAAGCCCCATATTTTACCCCGAACATTGATTGGGATAACTACTTTGGCTTTTACCTGCAATTGCATCATCAAAGACTGAAGACAAGGATCGAGATGCTCATCCGCTGTCAGATCATCAATTACCAAACCAAATCCTTGACGATACTTCTTTCTGCATTCCGAAGTTTTAGCCCAACAATCTTTTTCCTCATGCAAATACAAAGTAGAAGCAATTTTCTCGCTGCTTCTTGCTTCATAGGTGACGGTATCTACTGTATCGTAAGTCTTAACGGACTCAATATTGTTCATCTGACCAGATTTTAGGGTAACCCCCAACTGGTATACTAACAATCGGTCTGATTCTAAAAATTTACAGCTACGATTAATTGCGGTTTGGATAATTTCCGATAAGTTGAGGTTTTGGGCGATTTGAATTTTAATCTGCTCAAAGATTTTTTCTTGCTCTACCTGGTAATGAAGTAAATTTTCCATTTGCGGCGTGGAGTACTGACTACAATGACGTTCTGATTGTTCTGCACTATTAATTAGCAATTTAACTGCCTTTAAGATAAAATCTGTGGAACTTTCTTTGTCTTTATTTCTGGTTAATTTAGCCTTAAGCTGGGTACGTAAACTCTCAATAAGATTAATCTTCCACTTTTGCTTGTAGGCAAATTGAATTAGTTTGTCAGTTATTACTGCGGAGTCAAAAATTACGCTAACCTGATCTGTTGTGGCAGCTAAATCTTGTTCCTGATACAGTAAAGCATTAAAAATTGGCGTGATTAGCAAAAAGAACTTGTCTGTTTTCAATTGTTCTAAAACACATTTTTCTGGATTATTTGCTAACAGCTTTAGTATGGTATCTTCTGTCAACAATTGAGTTTCATCTTTAGATGCCATATCCAACCAAAGCTCGGCAAGCTGTTGCCAAACATGATAATGAACATTTCGGTTAAAGACTAATGAAGATGGAGAACTCAACACAGTTAAAATTTTGTAACTATAAGACAGTTTTCTTCTGTATACAGCTTGGCTTACTTTATTGGGCTTTGACTGAACTGTAATTATTTCTCAAGATTAGAAATCTTTCGCCAATTATGCATAAAATCGCCGCTCTTCCTGGGGGATGGAATCCTAATACTGAAGGAGTAATTTTTATTGAACAGTCTCCCTCACCAATTGTTTTTTTGACTTATGCCGATACTGATATTCAAACTCTTGCTGCTGCGCAAACTCTTTTAGATGATAGTTTTCCTGATCTTAGAGTTGCTAATTTATTAAATTTGCAACAGCAGTTAAGTATAGATGTTTATCTAGAAAATGTAGTTTCTCAAGCTAAGATTGTTATCCTGCGTTTACTAGGTGGAAGTGCTTATTGGTCTTATGGATTTGAAAGGATTAAAGAGGTTGCCCAACAAAACAATATAGCTTTATTTATTTTACCTGGGGATAATGCTCCCGATCTAGATTTAATCAGTCACTCTACTGTTTCTCTAACTGTTGTCAATCAATTATGGCGATACTTAATTGCAGGAGGAACAGAAAACTATCTTAATGCTTTGCAATATATTAGTGATATTTGCTTACAAACAAATTATTGTCCTAATGCTCCACAATCTATTCCCGAATTAGGTGAATATAAATGGCAAAGTTCTATTTGTAATTCAGTTAAATTTAGTCATCAACTACGTCCAGAAATAAACTCGCAGCTTAATCAGGTATCGGCGCAAAGTTGTTGCGGAATATTATTTTATCGATCGCATTATTTGGCAGGAAATACTACACCAATAGATCGTTTATGTGAATCTTTAGCTGCTCGTAATTTGCATCCTTTGCCAATCTTTATTGATTCATTAAGAAATGTAGAATTACAGCAACAACTATTAGCTTTACTTAAAGAAACAAACATTAAATTATTATTAAATACTACTAGTTTTTCCTTAGCAAAGATTGGCGAATCGGCTCAGTTAGAGTTTTGGCA
>JBJOPG010000141.1:0-10809 GCA_046050865.1 Cyanobacteriota bacterium | reverse complement strand
GCGATCGCCACTAAAGTTAGTTAGTAATGGGGGTCGCTTTTGTTACAGAACCATTATTGACACCCATAGTAAAGTTCAAGGGTATATCAGGATAGCTTTGAGAAACTTGTCGATAAACACTGTAGTTAGTAGGTAAGTTTAATTGTTCACCATCTTTGTCAAACTTGACACGGTATTCTATGGATTGCCCTAGTTCCAGCTTGCCAATTTTTTCTGAAGGACTTTTTTTGCCAGATTCGATCTCATCAACAGATGGTTTCGGCGGTAATTTAGGCCACCAAACGTCTTTTTCGTTCTCTTTCATCACTCCCCCTTCTGGTTTGATACCATTGCGGGTAATTAAAGAAGTAGACTCAAATTCTTGGTAATGACCTCTCTTATCGTCTGTCGGCGCATTAGTATATCTTACTCGCCAGGTATAGGTCGCTTTCGCCGTTGTTTCATATTGTCCCCCCGCCGATTTGCTGGTACCACAGCTATTGATGGCGATCGCCAAGGTCAGACCTACGGTAGCTAAACAGAAGCGATTAAATTTTCGTCGATTGATTTTTGAAGAAAACTTTGTCATAAAATTAATAAATTCAATATATTTAAGTAGTTATGCAAACCAGATAAGTCAAATTCCAAAACCATTTTATCGATTTACTGGTAGTGTAGTATTATATGTTTGTTTGCAGTAAAAATAAACCTAGCATCTATTCCAGATAGCTCCATGACAAGTAGATGAATCTGTGTGATTAACTTGCATTTATTACTTAAGAACCATTTTCAAACAATACGTTGATGCAGTTACAATCCCCTCAAAAAAAATTCCTCAATTCAATTAACTATTTTAGGGGGATAGCAATAGTTCTAATTGTTTTAGGTCATTGCTATAATTTATCTCATTGGGAGATATCAAGTGTATTCAGCAAAATTTTCTACTCAACAACCCTTAATGGTAGTGTTTACTTTGTTTTCATTTCAGGGTTTCTTTACCACCATGTCTTTTACCATAAGTTTAATTATAAGAACTTTATGGTGAAAAAAATCAAGTATGTGTTGTTACCTTATTTGTTTTTTTCTGTGTTACCAATAGTATACGAAATTTTTGTTAATGCTGGAGGTGAATATTTGCCTATCCAACTGCAAAATCATCACTTGCAAGCAGTAGGTTGGTATTTGTTTACGGGACGAGTTTCCTATGCTTATTGGTATATTCCCATGGTAATCTTACTATTTACCATCTCTCCTATAATTAATCAAATTATTAAGTTGCAAAAAGTATTGGTAGTTAGCTTGTGTTTTTTGCCCGTATCGTTAATTGTTCATCGATCAATAAACAATCTCAATCCGTTCCATTCTTTAATATACTTTTTGCCAGTTTATCTAATTGGTATTTGGAGTTCTATTAATCAACAAAAAATTTATTCCTGCCTCAAAAGCAATGTAAACAAAGCTATTGTACTAGTGCTAGCATTTGACTTAGCAGCAACTCAAGTTTTACTCTTACAACAACCAGGAAATTTTCATAAGCAATTTTGGTCAATTACAGTGCCTGATGTCAATTTGTTGCAAAAAATCTTACTGTGTTTTTTGCTGATGTCGATTTTAAATCTATACGAAAATACAGATATTACTCTAATTAAAAAAACAGCTGAAACTAGCTTTGCAATTTATTTTATTCATCCTTTTCTGATCAACGGTTTAATTTCTGTTGCTTCCAGGCTAAATATTAACTATGAAGGTAATATTTTCAGCTTGTTGCTATCCACCTGCATCATAACTCTAGTTTCCATGGCGATCGCCATGGGTTTCAAGCTGGTCTTCAAGAAAAATAGCCGCTATCTAATTGGCTGGTAATGAGTCTAAATCAAATTAATTTTTATGTGGTGGAAAATGCAGAAAATCTCTATAATCAACCAAGAGAAGTAGGTTTATTCTAGTAAACTTAAAGTTGTTATTTATTCATTTTATAATTAAGATTTATCTTCAAATAAGGCTCAAACAAATATTTAATAATAATATATAAAAAATGAGAAAAATATGATAATAAAAAAATCGACGAAGAACTATAATGAGTAATAATTAAAGAATATTTAAAAACTCTAAATTCTAGTCAATGAATTTTTTATCAACAACTTTTTTGGCTTCTGGGTTGGCTGCCGATGCATTTACCGTTTCTCTCTCCTGCGGATTATTAATCCAAAGAATCAAAATTAATAAGGCTTTGAAAATTGCTTTGTTTTTTGGTGGGTTTCAATTTTTGATGCCCTTGATTGGATGGGGTATCGGAATTCATTTTAGTGACCTGATTGCAGATTTTGATCATTGGATTGCCTTTGGCTTATTAAGCTTGATTGGAGGCAAGATGATCTATGAATCATGCCAATCAGAGTCTGAAGCAAAGAAATTTAATCCTTTAGATTCGATGACCCTCCTGGTTTTAGCCATCGCTACAAGTATTGATGCTTTGGCTGTTGGGTTAGGATTATCCTTATTAAAAAGCCCCATTGCCATAACAGCTAGTTTAATTGGAGTAATTACTTTTTGCTTGTCTTTTGTGGGAGTTTTTATTGGTCATCGAATTGGCAATAAGTTGAGTCACAAAATAGAAATTATCGGCGGATTAATTTTGATATTTATTGGCAGCAAAATTTTATTTGAACATTTAAATTGAGTTTTAAAAAAATTATCTGACCTGAGGGAGTTTAGGGCGATCGCGAAGCTAGCTCTGCTAGAGTACTAGCCCGGAGGGCGATCGTTGAGCAGAGAAGTCCTCCAAGTGCCGTTTTGGTGGAATATCCTACAACTGCCCGCAGCTTAGAAAAAATCTGCAAAAAAGGTTGAAAAAGCTGGTACATTTGAGTATAGATAAATCTGGTTTTGCTTAAATAAACCTTTTAAATAAATTAATAGTTGTCAAGGAGAGAGTTATGGATTGGCGTATAATTATAGTAGTAGCACCTTTGGCGATCGCTGCTAGCTGGGCTGTATTTAACATCGGTAGTGCCGCTTTAGCCCAAGTACAAAAATACTTTGATAAAGATTAAAAGAGTAAGGATTAGAAATTTAGATCGAGTTAAATCAATAAAACTTAGATAGAACTGAAAAGTTTATTTCGCCGACTAGAGCAAACAAAGTCTTTAGTCGGTTTTTTAATTAGGGATTCATGATGGGCTGCACGAGGATCGGATCTAGAAATAAATTCGACAATTAAAAAAATCGTGTATAACAGAGGGGCAAAATTGCCTACTCTCCCCTATCATATTAAAACTGATGTCAACTAGCTCAGATCATAGTTTAGAAGTTCAGCCTGATTCTTTATCCTATTATCTATCACTCAAATATCTGGTAGCAGTATATCCAGAGGAGAGAGGATTTACAGTCATGATTCCCGAACTACCTGGATGCATCAGTCAAGGTAAAACCTTTGATGAAGCAATGGCAAATATTGATAAAGCCAAGTGTCTATGGCTGGAAACAGTTTATGCTAGCGACAAGGATTTAATTCCTTTGCCTGCAAATAAATAATGGCGTTGCTGAATCCAGGTATGAAATTGATAATGTTACTGTTCGTCCTAAAGGACGACGCGAAGCTAGTGGTTTACCATACCGCTTCGCATATAGCTATTAGCTTTCAGCTATTAGCTTTTAGCTTTTTAAGAATGTAGCAAAAATAATAGCTTGACTTTTCATGTTCCGATTCAGCAACGCCTAAATAATTAATGGTCATGATCAAATAAATGCTGTATCCCAAAACCCACTGCGCGGGGATGATTCAACTGTTGCGTTAGGTTTAATACTGTCTGACGACCAACTTCGGTTTCCAATACTGAGGAGAAAACAAGATCTAAATCATGAGACTGGCAAAATTGGATTAACCGGCGAGAAAATCCCATAATCCCCACCTTAATTACGTAAACACCCTTCCATCCTTGTCCATATACTTGTTGTAACTGGCTAAAACTAGCCACTGACTCGTCCAATGCCAAAAGAGTATTGTGCTCTTGGCTTAGTTGCAAAATGTCTGGGAAATTCTCTGGGGATAGGGGTTGTTCTATAAACTCTATTGCCTGAAGATTATCGGTGACGGACAATAGCTGTTGTGCTTGGGGTAGGTTTAAGCCACCGTTAGCATCCAATCTTAATTTAACCTCTGAAGGAAAGTCAGCAGTAAGTTGCCTCAGTATCTGTATTTCTGTCGAGAGATTTAAAACTCCAATTTTCCATTTAAAAGTAGTCGCACCAATGGTCTGATAAAGATTTTGCCAGGTAGTAAGAACTTCTTCTCCCGCAGGCAATAGATAACAAAAATCCAGATCGGGAGACGGATCACTTAACTGAGGTTGAGTTAATCTTAAAGAAGCTGATTCTAAGGCAAACTGACAACAGGGAAGATAATCGGGAATCGACCTAATTTGCTGTTGAGTGATGGCTCCTCCCAACTGCTGACAGAACTTTATTGCTTGAGCCATAGTTTCAGAGCCAAACCAGGGTAACGGAGCAATTTCTCCCCTGGCGGTCATTCCCCTCGAATTGGTCAAGCTAATAATAATGCCCTCCCGCACCTCCCAGATACCATGGTTAGTTCGCAAGGGCTGTTTAAAATGATTTCTATATAACCTAAATTGAAACTTTAATTCTTTTCCCCTTTCCCTTTTCCCTTTTCCCTCTTTAGGAAGCAAGTCCATGATGATTCTTGCCAACACTCTTAATGTTTATGGAAGCGAATGCCTAGAAAAATGTCATATAAAAAGTTTAAAAAGTTTTTGCCATCTAATAGTCCTAAAGACTGTTCGCAACCCTTGGCATCCAGCAACGGCTTAGTTTCATAATAAGCTGACTGATATTTGTACCAGGGAATTGAAGGCCAAAGATGATGGACTAAGTGATAGTTCTGCCCCAAAATGAGCAAGTTAAGAATTGGACTAGGATAAACTCTCGAGTTTTTCCAGCGATCGCGTTCTTTAAAAGGACGATGGGGTAAATAATCAAAAAATAGACCCAAAGCCATCCCCACTACCATCGCCGGGACAAACCAGAAGTTCATCACATAACCGATAAAGCCGTAATTAATTCCTAATACGACGATCGCAATTAAGAATAAGCGACTGAGGAACCACTCCAACAATTCATATTTACGCCATAAGCGTCTTTGGAAGAAGAAAAACTCATGGTAAAAGAAGCGAGCGGCAATGAGCCAGAGGGGGCCACCTGTCGAGACAAAATGATCGGGATCATTTTCAGGATCGTTTACGTGGGCATGATGTTGTAAATGTACCCTGGTAAACACAGGAAAGGCAAAGCCCAGCATTAGGGCGCTACAATGTCCCAAGATAGAATTTATGATTCGATTGCTGTGGGCGCTATTGTGAGAAGCGTCATGAATAACTGTGCCTGACAAATGTAACGCCAAGACATTGGCGATAAAACAACACCAATCTGGAAATTTCCAGAGAAAGTAACCTGTGGTCGATATCGTCAGCAACGCGATCGCTGCAATCACCATCAACACATTAGGATTTAATCCACCAGGAGGTTTCAAATACTCTCTTGGTACTGTTCGCAGTGTTTGAGCCGACTGCATCTTTTCGTTTGCTCCTCTTAACTTTTGATATACGACTTTTCTCAGGTAGTTTACACTAAATTCCTGTCTGGGTAAAGAATTGTAACGTAAACTCCCGTATTTTCTCATTTAACAGTCAATTAACGATTAATTCCCTTAATGATTTCCCTATTCAAAGGGAAATAGTTCTTAGTTAGTGTGATTTGACAATAGTTGTCCTTGAAATTTATCTGTAATTTTATTGGTTTTGTCTGTATTGTATTTCAATTACATTTGAGCTAAATATTCTTGATATCCCAATTTATCAAGGCGCTCCTGTTTGTCAACCACAGTCTGAGACAGATCTTGACGATATTGTTGAATCTGACTGTACAAATGTGGATTACTTGTCGCCAATATTTGTACCGCTAGCAACCCTGCATTTTGAGCATTACCGATCGCCACCGTTGCCACGGGAATTCCTCTGGGCATCTGCACAATCGAATAAAGGGAATCTACTCCCTGTAGCTGTTTGGTAGTCACAGGGACACCAATTACCGGCAGTGTAGTCAAAGCAGCCACCATACCTGGCAAGTGGGCAGCGCCTCCCGCCCCGGCAATAATCACCCTAAGACCTTTTTGATAGGCATTGCGGGCATATTCAACCATTTTGTCTGGGGTACGATGGGCAGAAATAATTGCTACCTCATGGGGTACGGCAAAATCCTCGCAAACGGCGATCGCTTTCTCCATAGTGGGCAAATCAGAATCGCTGCCCATAATAATGCCAATTAACGGTGTAGTTTCACTCAAGTTCATTGCTCAAATTCCTGATTCTGTATTTTATCTCGTTTGTTGCTGTCATCTGATAAATTTTGGCTTTATCTTAGAACAAAGAAAATCAACGAAAAATATTTTAGATGAACCAGGATCTGTTGATTCAGAATGCTCGGATTATCGGCAATGAAGGCTTATTCCAGGTCGCGATCGCCGAGGGGAAAATTAAGGCAATATCTCCCAATAGTTCGGAAGTCGCCTTTCCGGCAGGCTCAACAAAGATCTCAATACTAGACTTACAGGGAGATTGGCTATCCTTGGGGGGAATCGATCTCCAGATTAATGGTGCTTTAGGGTTGGCTTTTCCTGACTTAGAAGTGAAGGATTTACCTAAACTTCAACAGATCTGTGATTTTCTATGGCAACAGGGAGTAGATGGCTTTTTGCCCACCATTGTCACCACTTCGGTGGATAAAATACAGCGATCTCTTGCCGTCATCGCTCAGTTTATGGCTGTTCAAGACCAAAACAATACGGCTCAAATATTAGGGGTGCATTTGGAAGGCCCTTTTTTGAACTACCAGAAGCGGGGCGCTCATCCAGAACAATATTTATTACCTTTAACCATTGAGAATATTCAACGGGTTTTGGGGGACTATAGTCAAGTTGTTAAGGTCATTACCCTCGCCTCAGAATTAGCCATAGACAGTAGCAACAGCAACCAGGCAATTGCTTATCTACGGGACAAAAATATTATCGTTAGCTTAGGACATTCCCAAGCCACAGCCACGGAAGCAGCAGCAGCATTCCAGCAGGGGGCATCGATGGTAACTCATGCTTTCAATGCCATGCCCAGTCTTTATCATCGCCAACCAGGATTATTAGGAGCCGCGATCATCAATCCTAATGTTTATTGTGGTTTAATCGCCGATGGCAATCATGTTTGCCCCACCATGGTCGAAATTATCTTGAAAGCGAGTAACTACGAACAGGGTATCTTTTTGGTGAGTGATGCCCTATCTCCTCTGGGATTAGAAGATGGGGTTTATCCTTGGGATGAGCGACAAATTACCGTCACCGAAGGCACTGCTAGATTAGCCGACGGCACATTATCAGGTACAACTCTACCTTTATTAGTCGGCGTAGAGAATTTAGTTAAGTGGGGCTGCGATCCTCAAAAGGCGATCGCCATGGCAACTGTGTCCCCCAGAAAAGCGATCGCCCTACCAGATCTTGTGGTTGGTCAACAGGCTAATTTATTACGCTGGCATTGGGATGAAACACAGCAAAAGCTATCTTGGTTCAGGCTTAAGTAACGTGAGTAAGGATTTTTGCCAAAGAGGTGAGGGAAAGAAGGGTAGTGCTAAATTAAAGTTGTATGCTATAAGCTGAAAGTTGAGACAATCATGATCTGACTGAGTAACATCAATGAAGCCAACGATTGAAGCCATTTCCGCTCTGCCCAGCGATCGCCAACCAACTTACCTACTTGTGATACTCCATGGTTGGGGGGCAAATTATCAAGATTTCGTGCCCTTTGCCAAGGTACTAAACTTACCTGACTGTGGCTATATGTTCCCCAATGCCCCCTTCGACCATTTTCAGGTGCCTGGAGGAAAGGCTTGGTACGCCTTGGAAAATAAAGAGTTTACAGGCTTGAGCGAAAGTAGGAAGCTGCTTATAGACTGGTTAACTTCTCTGGAGGCTTCAACAGGTGTTCCACTTGAAAGAACCATTATGGCAGGATTTTCTCAAGGGGGAGCGATGACATTAGATGTCGGGTTGACTTTACCTTTAGCTGCCGTATGTTGCTTTAGCGGCTATTTGCACTATGAACCGCAAATGCAATCAAATAAAACCTATCCCCCAACTCTGATCATTCACGGAAAGCAAGATTCTGTCGTACCGATACAGGCTGCCGTCAAGGCTAAAGATGAACTACGCAAGATCGGCGTAGCTGTTCAATATCAAGAGTTTGAGATGGCTCACGAAGTTAGAGATGAAGCGATCGCTCTGTTCAAACAGTTTATTCTTGACGAAGTTATCAAGTGAAAAGATGAGTCTGAGTTTCAAATTTTGTCATCAAGTCCAGTAAAGATAAACTGGAATCGAATTGAGTTACACTATTACAAATGAGATATCTGACGATTTCTGAACTTTAATTCTAGACTTTAAATTGAGGTATAGAGGCTAATGACTACTTTAAAGTTGACTAAGCAAGACATTGTGGGGATTACAGAAGAGCAAGTCGCTGTTATCGCTAGTCGTTTGGAACAGGACGAATACAATACTCCTTTTGAAGCTTTAGAAGATTGGCATTTGCTTAGAGCGATCGCTTTTCAACGAGAAGAATTAGTCGAGCCTTATATCCACCTACTAGACATTGAAGCCTACGACGAAGCCTAGACTAACTAGGCATTGAGCGTTAGTAATAAACTCCAATCGTGTTGCTAAAATAAAGCAGTAAAGCAAGGATAAGCCTCAAACTACTTAATTTGTTTTGAGTAGAAAGTTCCTGCTGAGATCGCTTAAATCATTACTCTCTTAGCAACGCTTGATTATGAAAAAGCTCAATTCTATCCCTGTGATCAAAGAATTAAATCATCAAGGAATGTGCGATGCTTCGGCAGCGATCGCTGTTTGTGACAGCGATTATTTTATTGTTGCTAATGATGAAGATAATATTTTGAGAGTTTATCAAGCAAAAACATCAGGCAAACCAACTCAGGAAATTGATCTTAATCACTATTTTCAAAATAATGCTAAGAAAAAAGAAGTAGACATCGAAGGGGCAGCACTACTGGATGGGGTGGTTTATTGGATTACTTCCCATGGCAGAAATAAAGACGGCAAGCTAAAGCTTCAACGTCGCCACTTTTTTGGGACGAAAATTACTGTTCAAGGAAAAAATATTTCTGTTGAACAATCGGGTATTTCTTATGAAAATCTTTTGCAAGATCTACGGGATTCTTTAGAAGATAAACAACTCAAAAAATACTTTGAATCAATCGATCTCGATCAACATTTAACTCCTAATGAAAAAGACGGCATAAATATAGAAGGATTATGTACTACTCCTAATCAAGACTTATTAATTGGTTTTCGCAATCCCGTTCCTAGTGCAAAAGCCTTGCTAATTCCTTTAAAAAACCCAGCAGAATTAGTCCGTCAAGAAACTTCGTCAGCTCGGTTCGGAGAGCCAATTAGACTTGACCTAGAAGGGCGAGGAATTAGAAGTATTGAATACTGGGAAAAATACCAGACTTATATTATTTGTGCAGGAGCTTTTGATGATAGTAGCAACTTCTGCCTTTATCAATGGTCGGGAAACCCAGCAGAAAATCCAGAAATGATTGAGGGAATTGTTTTTCCGCAAGATTTTCGCCCAGAGTCTGTTTTATTTTATCCCCATCAAGGCGATCGCTTGCATATTCTCAGTGATGATGGTGGTCTCAAGCGAGATGGCACAACTGAGTGTAAAAAGTTACCCAGCGAGCAAAAATCTTTCAGGAGTATTTGGGTAAAAGTTAATTGATAAATTTCCCGGCGTTGCATAATTACTTGGGCCAGAGAGGGGGGTCTAGATGCGGGGAGTACCCCTTTCTCAGTTAGCTTGACCCCTTTTTTTACCATTTCACTGCTACATTCACTTGTTCATCACGCTTTTGAGTCCCTGGTCACCCCGTGAGGAGCAAAATTTTAGGCTCAAATAAATTTTACTTACGTACATAATTTTGCTATATTGATAACTGGTAATTGAGTAGACTATGTCAGAGTAGCTCAGTTGGTTAGAGCATCGGACTCATAAGCCGAAAAAGAGTACAGAAAAGGATGCGCTAGAAGCCTTGTATTACTTTTCTTTTAACCTTAAAAATCTTCAAGCAGATATGGTTCATTTCCTATAATGCCCCATTTTCGACCCAATAACACCCTCTTCATCAAAGTTTGTATTTTGCAAAGGTTCTTTGTCAAACGTGCTTCCAACTTTGTTCATAAATAATTGAGTCAATACTGTATATCGAAACGTTAAACATCGATGCTAGCTCCGCTCTGGTATGTTTTTTGGCTTTGTAGTTTTGTTTTATTTTTAAAACTAATTCCTCTGTAAGCTTGGATGTGCCAATTTCAGATCCTCTTAATATTTTTCGATTACTTAACTGTAATGCTTGACTGGCGAGTCTTAAATTCGATGCACGGTTGTCTAGTTTATTACGATTGATATGATCAATTGAATAATCTAGATCGTAGTTAGGTTTTTGATTTCCAGTAAGATGCCAAACATATTGATGCAGTCTTACGGGGGAATCTTTGGATAGTTCAGGACGCATCACAAGATTGACATGGTGAGCGCTAGTGACTGGATAGCCAGCATGATCGATATACCAGGAGTATTTCTTCAGTTCATCATACGTCTGATGTGAATTAAATCTTAGAAAGAAGTAGTAGATTGGAAAGTTTGAATATCAATTCCAAACTGAAGGCGGAGAAAAAGACGCAGTGTATGA
>JBJOPG010000140.1:0-10955 GCA_046050865.1 Cyanobacteriota bacterium | reverse complement strand
GTATATACCCAAATGCCACGCCATTTGATAGTTTAGTTGCTCAAATCTGCTCCTATCCTGGTTGTCCGCCCCCAGTCTATGATGTGCTTTGCAATAGCTGCGGTTGCGAATCATGTCCTGGCGATTCTTGTCCCGTGGAATGCAACGGTGTCATTTGTTGCTACAACGATTATGGAGTATCGATTAAAGAGATTTCCCTAGCTGATTATTGTGGGGGGCAACCATGAGTGCAAATTGTGGCGATCTTTGTACAGCGGCAAAATGCGCCGAACTCGAACAACGGATTCAAAAACTCGAAACAGATTTAGATCTCTTAAGAGCAGCTTTTCAAGCCCATGACGCGCAATCAATCCCTCAAGCCCATGAATATGATCCCTTGCCTTACGTCAAATTTTATATTGACTATAACGATCAGCGGGTAGAGCTTGAGGTTAAAGCTTATGTAGATTTGGAGATTAATATACACGAACAAAAAGAAATTCCTCAAGCCCATTATTACAAACACAAATCAAACCTAAAAATTGATGGTTCGTTTGCCGCTAATAACCTTTATTTAACGGTAGCTGATGGCTATTCCTCAGATACCGCTACTATTTTGATTCCTATTCCTGATGATGAGCATCAAGTTTTTGTTGGGGCGGCAGTTGTCGGTCAAATGCTAGGGATAAGCGTAAGGGTTAATGATGCCCAAGATTCAACCGCTGTTAGATTGCCAGACTTTGAGCCGTCCGTACAGGTAAATTGCGATATTTATCAAGGGACATTAGCGGTCAATGTTCAAGTTAATGATGCAAGTGACATTGGAACTGTTGATTTACCAACTTTTGAACCATCAGTAATTGTTGATTGTGATATTTATCAAGGGACATTAGCGGTCAATGTTCAGGTTGATGATGCAAGTGACATTGGAACTGTTGATTTGCCAATTTTGCAAGGGGCAAAAGGCGACAAAGGCGACAAAGGCGATCAAGGTCAACCAGGAGAAAAAGGCGATCAAGGAGAACCAGGAGAAAGAGGATTTAGAGGTTTCCCTGGCATTGATGGGCGCGATGGCATTGATGGGCGCGATGGCGTTGATGGAGAAGACGGACGCAATGGCGGTGGCGGTGGCATTGATTTAGATGGTTGTGCTATCAACCTTGATTATATCAATAACAAGCTATCAGCTTCTCTTAGGGTTGGTAACTGCAATAGTTTTGACGAGGTGGAAATTGTGGAGTTTGTCACTATTGATGTTGAGCAGGTTGAATGTGTAAATGGTGAGGTGGAATCAGAAATTATCCAAGTTGCTGTTCTCAAAGGTACTCAAGCGGCTGAAGCCGAAAAATACGCCTCCGCAGCAAAAATGCTTAAAGCTCAATGCTTGCTTGAACCTGTGGCGGCTGTTCCTGAATGGTGGCAAGCGAGGATAAAAGCTGATCGCCCGCAAATAGTCTGTGTTTATCGCAAGGAAAACTCTCGGACTTATCACAGCCTCTCGATTCCTCATCCAGCCAATGTTGACCTGCCTACAGAGGCAATATTGCCGAAATATCAAAAAGGCAACTATCAGGGAATGTTAATCCTGTTTGACAACTCCAAATTTATCATCAACTGTGTTTCAGCCGCTGAAGCAGAACGAATGTGTGGCATTGCGGCAAGTTTGATTAGCCCGCAATATCTCGAAAGTCCTTATAAAGTATGGATTACAGAGCGAAAAGGTTATCCGATTGGTACGGCGCAAATGAACCCAACAAGCATTAATTACTTTAGTACTGGTCAGCAAGATCTCAAGCCAGATTGGCGCTTTGCTATTCCACCTGAAGAGTAATTGATCTAATCGCAACCCCTTAACCCCTGAGATCGGGGTATGAACAATTTTAAAAGCTAGTTTAGATAAAAAAAAACTAGTAAAAAATATGCCAATTCGCTCACCCCGCAGACTCTATTTAATTAATTTAATTCAGGTCAACAATGACGATGATCTTGATGTGATTGATCGTTCCCCTGGTCTTAACATTACCGAGACTAAACGCCCAATTATCGTCAAAATGAAACAGGGAATCGGTGAATATTTAGGTCTAACGCCGATGAACTGGGATGATCCTCAACTATCAGGGATTTTTAAAGGTGTGGGGCTAAATTTGCAACAAGCCTATAGCCGTAGAGTTGGTGGGTTTAAAACAGTAAGTTATACGTTGCTTCCTGAAACGGTCTTTGCCATCAAAGAAAGATTTTACGATAACGACAATAACCTCCAGACTCCGACTACTAATTTTAAATCAATAACAATTGGTTTTCCTAAAGGACCCACAGTCGATAATGTGCGTAAATGGCTTGCCACTACCGCCAAATTTGATGAGATTCGCGGGCTGCGTAGTCCAAGCGGTGCTTATACCGATTTATATAGTCCTGCAAAAGCTTAATAGCTCTAATGGTTTGGAATGAAATCGGCTCATGGGTAGTTAGTGATTATCAATTTTTAGTGCCAGAAACTTTTAATTCGCGATTAGCAGTTAAAGTTGCTGGCGTGTCAGGGCTTAGACCTACTTGGAATTTTGCTGGTTTTTTTTACCAGATGGTTGATTTACCCGTTATTGGTCTGGCTCGTATTGATAAAAAAATTGCTACCTCTATTCGTGATCCGATTATTTTTATTCCCGATCAAACAAATTTGCCTTATTTAATCAGATACCAAAAAGCTGATTGGATTGACTTTCTACAACTAACTATTTACCAAGATTCTATGCCGCTAAATTATTATCCCGATCTGGCTAATGTGCCTAACCCGTTTGCTAATGCCATTCTTTCAACTACTATTCCAATCACGGCAACGTCGGTTAGCTTTTTACCCGCTAATCCCAACCGCAAAAAATTGGTAATTACTAATACTAGCAATCAAGACCTGCACGTCGATTTTGATGCTACCGCTTCCACGGCAGATTTTACGATTAAAATCCCCAAACAACCTAATAACGGTATTCCTGCCACCTACGAGCTGGAGGAATACACTGGCGTAGTGTCTGGTATTTGGGCAGCGGCTGGCGCTGGCGCGGCTTTAGTTAAGGAGTTTGTAGCCTAATGAATATTGAAGAAATTAATCATTTAATTGCTACTAAGATTAACGGCTGGATCCATAATGAAGGCATTTTTTACGTCGATGCTAGCGGGTTTACTTGTTATGGCGCTGACTACTGTAACAGTATTGCTCATGCTTTGGATCTAGCAAAAGCTCATGGGATTGGTCTTAAACCTGTAGAAACGGGTTGGTCAGCTTATCAGCTAGATAACGATCAGGTTCAAGGAACTGATTCCCTAGCATCAATGGCTATTTGCCTTTGTTTATTGGCAAATTTAGGCATTGATACCTCTATCAATAGTTAATGAACTGGTCAAAGAAGCAGATCAAGGGATTCTGCTTCTTTAAGACTTCTGTGTGTAATGTCCATTTAAATCGTATCTAACTATGGCTGAATTAACTATTACTCAGCAACGGGCTAAAGTCTGGGCAATTTTGGCAGACAAAATAATTGATGAATCCTATTTGCCGGTAGATTATGTGCTTGATAGTATGTGCCGTGAGGTACTAGGACTACCCAATCGCCCCAATGGGGCAACCCCTTATACTCGTTGGATGCAACTTACCATGGCTGAGCAACAGGCTAGACCCACGGCTAAATATGCCCTATCTCAAGCTGGCATTGAGTTAATCAAACGGTTTGAGGGTTGTCGCACCAATGCTTATCGCTGCTCTGCTGGAGTTTGGACAATTGGTTATGGGCATACTCAAACGGCTAAACCAGGCATGATGATTAGTCATTTAGATGCAGAAGCGCTGTTGAAAAAAGATTTAAGTCGGTATGAGGATGCTGTTACCAGACTAGTTAAAGTGCCCCTAACTCAAGGACAATACGACGCGCTGGTATCTTTTGCCTTTAACTGTGGGGTGGAAGCCCTGCGGGTGAGCAGTCTGCTCAGGTATTTAAACAAGGGGCAGTATAATCTTGCCGCGCTTCAGTTTCCCCGCTGGAATCGCGCCAATGGCAAGATCTTACCTGGTTTGGCTAGCCGACGTGAGGCAGAACAAAAACTATTTAATGGGCAAAGTGAATAGGAATAATGATGCTCAAATTCTGGCTTAGTTTTGACGGATTGCAGCGATCGCTACTGGTGGGAGCTTTTTGTACGTTTACGGGTTTGATCGGGGCAGCAATCTTCAATAGCTCTAGTGTCGAACTAAATAAAAACGGACTGGCTCTAACTCGCTCCACGGCGATCGCTAATCAAAATCAACTACAAGAAGCTTTAGAGCTAATCAAATACCAGCAAGCAGAAATCAAAAGCATCAAAGAACAAGCGATCGCTGTGGAAGAAAGGACTAATGTGGGGGGCAAAATTGTTGATCGCTTAGAAACAGTAGAGCAGGGATGTAATCCTGATACTGTGGCAGATATTGAGGCAACCATCGAGCGATCGCAAATTATCCTGACTGGGGATTCCCTGTAATGATTTTGGCGCACAAGAGCCAGGAACTAATGAAGAAATTGCTAAGTTTTGTGAAACTAGCTATGGTGTTACTTTTGACATGATGGACAAAGTTCATGCCAAGGGTGCAGAACAACATCCCTTATATCGCGCCTTAACTCAAGGGATTGAAGCAAAAGGTGATGTCTCCTGGAACTTTGAGAAATTTCTGATCAGTAAACAAGGTAAAATTGTCGCCCGTTTTGGTAGTGGTGTTACCCCTACTTCCCCTGAATTAGTTAAAGCAATTGAAGCTGAACTGGCTAAGTAACCTAAGTTCTGGTTAAGACAATTGATTGGTTAAGGCAGCTCTTAGCTATTAGCTATTAGCCTTTTAATCAAAGTTAGTTGTTCGATCTCGCAATACAAATAGTAATTAATTCAACTACTTTTTATATGCTTTAGCCGAAGCAGTCGTCCAAATATAGGCGGCAATACCAAAGGGTAACAAAATAAATATTGCCCCAGAGGTTATGGGATGCAATCTAACGATACTGATCGAACTCATGGCCGCTATGCCTAAACCACAATAGGCTAGACCGAGCAAGGGAATTCCTAAAACCAGGAAAGCAAACTTCTTATCATCAGGATTCATATCGCTCTTATTTAGTCCAATTATTTTTACTATTACCTGCACGGGCGAACAGCCGTTCGCCACTACCCACTACCTACTACCTAATTATTGCCGTCCCAATTCTTGAGATCTAGCAGTAGCGGTTTTCACTGCCTCAATTAATGCCGAGCGAAATCCCGCACTTTCTAGGGCAGCAACACCAGCAATGGTAGTTCCTCCAGGGCTGGTCACCTGATCTTTCAGCACCCCTGGATGTATTCCTGTCTCTTTAACTAGGGTAGCTGTCCCTAATACTGTCTGAGTCGCTAATTGTAAGGCGATCGCCCTGGGTAATCCTGCTGCGACTCCACCATCGGCTAAGGCTTCGATCGCTAGGGCGACAAAAGCTGGCCCCGAACCCGATAATCCTGTTACCGCATCCATCGACGATTCTGGAACCTCTACTACTTCACCGACAGCAGCAAAAATTGATTTACCCTGTTCTATATGTTCTGTTTGGGCGTATTTACCTGGGGCGATCGCCGTCATACCTGCCCCTACTGTAGCGGGGGTGTTGGGCATGACACGGATTACGGGCTGTTGCGGAAATATTTGCTCTAGTTTTGAGATCGTCACCCCTGCCAAAATTGAAATCACTGTAGAGTCTGGATTTGGCGTAATCTCGGCAACAACTAAATCCAAGATCTGAGGCTTCACTGCCAATAATAAGATTGGTGCTTTAGATACGGCAGTTTGGTTGACTGCGGTTACTTGAACTTGATATTTCTGAGCCAGAAAATCTCTTCTTTCGGTTCTAGGTTCACTGACTAATACGGTATTAGCCGCAAAAACCTGTTTCACTAAAAGGCGGGATAATATAGCTTCTGCCATTACCCCGCCACCAATTATACTGAGGCAAATACTATTAGATTTCATAGTCTAATAATACTATCTCAATTGAACTTCAATTAAACTTACTGAGCTGCAACCTGGGGTTGTTGTCCCCAAGCTTCTGGGGCTGGAGCTGAGCGACGCACATGAGTTTCGGGTGTGTGTACGTCTTTGAGAATACCGTTTAGGCTACTAACTTTAACGGAACTAGGAGTGAACAAGAAGATACTTTCCCCCACTCGCTCTTGGTGTCCGTCCATCGCATAAGTACCACCAGCAATGAAATCTACTGCTCTTTGAGCTTCTTCTGGATTCATAATGTTCAGGTTTAACACGACAGACTTGCGATCGCGCAACGCCAAAATAACTTGAGGCATTTCTTCAAAAGAATGAGGTTCGATCACTACTACTTCTGAATTACCGTTAGCTAATCCTGGCAGACCAATTACATTGCTCATCTTCATCTCTTGTTTGCGATTGTTTTTCTGGTTGCTGAAGGGAACTTTCGTTAATTCTGGCTGGCTATTGGGGTTAGCAGAATTAATCTGAGCCTGAGACTCCATCTCTTCTTGAGCAGGATCGTACTCAACGTAATCTTCGTCCTCACCTTCGTATGCGGGTTCAATGCCGAAAAGTCCTTTTAGAGTATCCAACATATTGCTAATTTCCGATTAATTTTATGACTTTAATTGGTTGGTTTAGATATTTCTTTTAATTACTGCTTAGTTACAAACTTGATTGTTAAATTGAAGTTTTTTTACTGTATAACTCAATTTAGTAGGTTATACTTTGCTAACTTCACTTCCTATATAAGTTGGTGAACTATCAGTTTCATCCTCAAAAATTGATGAGAAAGTGGCTGTATTTAAAGAAATATTTTGTTTGGCGACTCAATTCTACTCCACTTGATTATAAATGGCAGCTTTCCCACAAAGGTTTTTGTGATTTAATTCTGTTTGCCTTTAGTTTTTGTTACATTTATTTATATTCAATGGTAAAAACCAAATTGCTACTGCAAAATAGATTTCTGGTCAATATGTTTAAACATATTTATCAACATATTTAAATATCCTTAAATATCAGTAATTACATTAAACAACATTGTTATGGCTAGCAAAAATTGTTCTACCTAAGCGAATTTTTGTGGCTCCTGCTTGAATAGCTAACTGATAATCTCCAGACATCCCCATGGATAACTCTGTCATCGGTAGATTTGTATATTTTTCTTGTTGTATTGTTGTTGCCACATCAGCCACTTTAGTAAAGGCATTAAGTATTTCCTCCGCAGATAACCCCCAAGGCAAAATTGTCATTAACCCCTTGATGTCTAAATGTTCAGATTGATTTAAATGCTCAAGCTCTCGTAATAAATTATCCACTTCCCAACCATACTTATTGGGGTCTGGTAAAACTTTTACTTGCAAAAACACTTTTGGTCTCAGCTGAAGTTCCGCTGCGAGTCTGTTCATTCTCTGTGCTAGGGATAAGCTATCGACGGAATGAATCCAAGCAAAGTTTTCGATAATTTTCTTCGCTTTATTTTTCTGGATATGTCCAATGTAATGCCAATCAACATCAACTAAGTCCCTCAGCTGTGATTGTTTGGCGAGGGCTTCTGGTAACCGATTTTCTCCAAAATTTCTGATGCCTGCCTCATAAGCCTCCTGCATCTCTTCAATCCCGACTTGCTTAGTAATTGCAATTAGTTCGACATTTGGCGGGATTTCCTGTTTAATGGACGCAATTTTCTGCGAAATATAGCCTGTCATGGGATTTCTAAGTAGTCTTACTAAAAATGTCTAATAAAATTTAGAAAACTACAGAAAGGTACGCTGATAAATAGCTTGTAGCTGTTGATGCTTTTCTGTTTCTCGATCAAGTAATAACCTACGCAACATGCTTTCCACCAGCATCCGAGCATCTGTGCGGCTAATTGGTTCAAAAGAGAAGACATCGGTACTAACGGTTACGGTAAAAAATAGGCGTTGGGCGTATAGGGTGGTAAATAATTCCTGATTATCTTTTAACAGACAGATTCTGTAGAGGAGTCCAAAAGTAGGATGATTTAAATAAACTTCATGAGGTTGATTATTCACTCTTTAATTCAATTGGTTTTTGCTATAGGCTCAAGAACATTCTAAAAATTATACTATCCGCTCTTCACCAGGGGAAATGCAAAGTCAAAATATATCAAGTTACATTTGTGCTGTTGCCTCCTGGACAAGAGAAAAGAGTTAACATACACTAGGCAGATTTTTCTCTGGTGCTTACAATAGACTCCTGGCACAAACCAAGATGATTAATCTTTATACTTTCTGCAAGAGATGTCATCTCCCTGGGGCTGAATTATAATCAATAATTACTTTGCCAGTTAATTTTGAATAACTATATACAGGGTAATTTGAGCTGGGAATTTTAAAAATAACACTATATGTGGCAATATTCTGTGAGACTTGAGCTATAGTAAACAAAGCGAACTTGAATTCAGTCAATTCATTAGCATCTTGTGCGTGGGGAATCCCGTGCTAAGAAGTGAGAGTCTGAATAAGAGTAATGTCATTACTGTTCGCGGAGTCGTCCAATTTTTAGCCTCTTTTTGCCTCAGAGTGTATGCAGCCAACCTCGTCGTTAACCACTAATCCCGTATCAACTTCTAATTCAGTAGCAGATGCGAGTAAGTCTTTTGTCTCCTCTAGTTCAGTCACTACAGAAACTAGGAATCAACAGCCAGTTAAAGACTGTAGCACTGTAGGTTTATTGCCTCGGATATCTGAAGAGGCATCGGACAAGGTGTCTACCTCAATTTTGGTAGTGAGGCGGGATGGTTCGGCTACCCCTTTGGATATCACGAAAATTCGCGCTGTGGTGGAATGGGCTTGTGCAGGATACAGCGTTAACCCGATTACTTTGGAGGCTGGTTTAACCACTAGATTACGTAACGGTGTCACCACCAGAGATATTCAGGATAATTTGATTGACTGTGCTTTGGGCATGTGCAGCCCTGAAGAACCAGCTTGGCGTTATGTAGCGGGGAGATTGCATATCTGGAGTTTATGGAAAGATATCCAGGTAAGTCGCGGATTTGCCTATGGGGATTATGCCGCAGCAGTCGAGTTTCAAGTGGCTGCCAAACGTTACGATCGCAAAATTCTTCAATATTCCCCGGAAGAATTGGCCACCGCAGGAACCTGGATTAACCCTGATTGGGATCGAGATTATGATTATGCAGGGGCGGTATTACTAACCAAACGGTATTTGTTGACGGATGAATTACCCCAAGAAGCTTATCTTACCTGTGCTTTGCTCTTAGCTTCTCAGGAGCAGCTAGAAGTTAGATTGACGGTCGCTAGAGCCTTTTATGAAGCGATCGCCCAACGCAAAATCTCCTTGGCTACGCCTATTCTCGCTAACTTAAGAATTCCTCATGGTTCATTGAGTAGCTGTTTTATTATCGGCATGGACGATAACTTAGAGAGTATTTTTGAAGAGATTACCAATGCCGCCAGAATTTCCAAAAATGGTGGTGGTGTTGGGGTGAATGTGAGTCGCATTCGCGCCACGGGTAGTTGGGTCATGGGGAAAGAGAATGCCTCAGGGGGAGTGATTCCCTGGATTAAGCTTCTGAATGATACGGCGATCGCTGTTAACCAGGGAGGACGTAGAGCCGGGGCGGTCACCATCGGTTTAGATATTTGGCATCTTGATGTACCTGAATTTTTAGAGGTGCAGGCAGAAAATGGCGATCGCCGCCGTAAGGCCTATGATGTTTTTCCGCAATTGGTGATTGTCGATGAATTTATGCGTCGAGTGGAAGCCAAAGCAAAATGGACCCTGGTAGACCCCTATGAAGTTAAGCAACAGCTAGGAATTGAACTAGCAGAGCAGTGGGGGGATGGTTTTGCGGCTGCTTATGAAACCATTGAAGCAGAATTAGGCAAGAAAATTAAGCTTTACAAGCAGGTAGATGCTCGTGAGTTGTTTAAACACATCATGCGGAGTCAGGTGGAAACAGGGATGCCCTATCTGGCTTTTAAAGACACCATTAATCGGGCAAATCCCAATAAGCATGAGGGCTACATTCCTGGAGTAAATCTTTGTTGTGAGAGTTTTAGTAACGTCAAGCCGGGACTAGAAGCCCACTGTTGTAACTTGGTATCCCTCAACCTCGCTAATGTTGACCAAGCGGAAATAGCCGAGGTGGCTAAGTTAGCTGTCCGCATACTTGATAACACCATTGATATTACTGAGCCTCCTTTTAAGGATAGTAAAGCCCACAACGATAAATACCGCACCATTGGGGTAGGTTGTATGGGATTGGCGGACTGGTTAGCCAAACGCCATTTGAGCTATCAAAGTTTGACGGAAATCAGTTATCTGTTTGAAGAAGTGGCATATTGGTGTACTGCCGCATCCATGGAACTAGCCAAAGAGAGGGGGGCTTATGGCGCTTTTCCTGGGAGTGAGTGGAGTAAGGGTAAACTTCTAGGTTCCAAAACTTTAGCGGAGATCTTACCCCTAACAGATCATCAAGAGCGGTGGCAACAGTTAGCGCAAGACGTTCAAACCTATGGTATTCGTAATTCCCATATTACGGCGATCGCCCCCAATACTTCCTCATCTTTAGTCCAGGGATGTACTGCCAGTATTCTCCCTGCCTACAGCAAGTTTTTCTATGACAAGTGGGCAAAAGGCACTGTCCCACCGTTTATTGAAGACTGCTTTTGGTTCTACCGCGAAAATAAGAGCCTTGACCAGAAAATTGTCATTAAAGCGGTGGCGGTAATGCAGCAGTGGATTGATACAGGTATCTCGATGGAATTACTGTTTAACCTTAATCAAGGAGTATATTTCCCTGATGAACCCGAAAGAGCCGTGAAAGCTAAGGATATCTTTGAAACCCTTATGCTGGCATGGAAAGAAGGCTGTAAAGCTGTTTACTATGTTCGTACGGTGCAAAAGGATGACTTTAAGGAACAGAGCGAAGGCTGTGCCTCCTGTGCAAACTAGT
>JBJOPG010000139.1:0-11244 GCA_046050865.1 Cyanobacteriota bacterium | reverse complement strand
CTTATGGTTGGCGACCAGGAGAAGGGGATTGGACTGGCACCATGGCGGCAATTGCTAAACAAGGAAGAATTGAAGTAATTCAAGAAGCTGGTTCTCTATTGTGGCAAGAACATTTGCCGGAAGGGCATTCCTTCACTTTTGGGTTTTCGGAAGAAGGGGTTAAACCCCAAGCCAGAATTTGGATCAGTCCTACGAAAAGAAAAGTTACCCCGAATGAATTTGCGGGACAGCCCCTTGACCATGAATTTCCGAAAGTGCATTGGCATCCCAGGGTATTGTGGATTGGTCTGGGTTGTGAGCGTCATACTTCTACAGAACTAATTGAGAAGGCAATTGATGAAACCTGTCAGACTTATCACTTTGCAACAGAGGCGATCGCTGGTATTGCTAGTATTGACCTCAAAGCAGATGAGGCGGGAATTCTGGAGGTCTGCAAAAAACGCAATTTAGTCTTTAAAACTTTCACGGCAGAACAATTAGATCAGGTGGAAGTACCAACCCCTTCAGCAGTGGTGAAAGAGGAAGTGGGGACTGCTAGCGTAGCGGAAGCCTCAGCAGTGTTGGCAGGGAAAAACTTACTCATCTCGAAACAGATCTTTAAAGCTGATGGCGAATCAGGAGGGGTGACCATTGCGATCGCCCAAGCAGAGCAAGAATATATTGACAGAACCGGCAAGCTATATTTAGTGGGCATTGGCCCTGGGAATTTAAATCAAATTACCCCTGCTGCCAAAACTGCCATTACTGAAGCGGATGTAGTGATTGGCTATAGTCTCTATATCGAATTAATTCAATCCTTAAAACGTCCAGGACAGATAATTGAAGCCTCCCCCATTACTCAAGAGCAGCAGCGAGCCAAGCGAGCCATTGAATTAGCCCAGTGGGGGCTGACGGTGGCGGTAGTTTCCTCTGGTGATTGCGGTATCTATGGTATGGCAGGTTTAGTCCTGGAAGAATTGCAGGCTAGCGGCTGGGATGGCAAATCCCCTCAAGTCCAAATCTTTCCTGGTATTTCTGCCCTACAATCAGCGGCTTCTAGAGTAGGTGCCCCCTTAATGCACGACTTTTGTGCCATTAGCCTCAGTGATTTATTAACCCCCTGGTCAATGATCCAAACCAGACTTACCGCAGCCGCCACTGGTGATTTTATTACGGCGCTGTATAATCCGCGATCGCAAACTCGCACTCAGCAAATTGTTACCGCCCAATCAATTTTCGCTCAACACCGTGACCCAGATACCCCAGTGGCGATCGTCCACGGAGCATATCGGGATGATGAACAGGTCATTCTCACAACCATCGAGAAAATGTTAGAGCAACCGATTGATATGCTTACCACGGTAATTATCGGGAATACCACTACTCGCAACCATGCCGAATGGATGATTACTCCCAGAGGATATTTGGGTTTTGACTCCACCACTCATACCAATTTAAATAGTGTTTAGGGCCAAAGTGCTGATTACGAAAAAGTTATATTGAGCGATCGCATCTGGCTTAAGCTTACAGCGCTTTGCAGTTGAGTAGAACCTATAAATCAAGAGCTAAGAGCTAAAAGCTAAGAGCTAAAAACTAGTTAATCAAAAACGTAGTCTATCCAATTGAAAACCGCTGTAAGCCAGAGAAAATAAACTAACGGTGAAGTTTAGCCACTGCCAACAATCTTTAATTTTTGAAGATCGTGTTAGCTTTCGGCTCCAATACATTGTTAGACGGTTTATATTCGTAACTGAGTTCGAGTGCGTTACAAAAACTATTAAGGCGATTCAGTAAATCATTATAGTGGGGGTAAGCATCTTCTCGTTCTTTTTGGAGATGAGCATACAAAGTTAGTTCTGGCTCTGGGTCTAAGTGATAATTTTGAATATTTAAACCTGCTTCAGTTAAGCGTGTTGCGGCGATCGCAATTAGTAAAGCCCCAACTGTATTTGAATTACCACTCCGAAGATCGCTTAATCCAGGTAATATTATTTCGGCTCCTGGCAAATTATTGAGACTCATTATCGATATGGGATTTTGGTTTAACTTCAAATTCTGACGTAGAGCGGTAGAAGCAAACATCGAATTCGAGAAAAAAGTTCGTCTGACACAAAATTAGTGGTACGTTGGAACTTCTTGACCAAGCGAATACTAATTCTGTGGGTAGGAATTCTCCGATTTGAGCGATCGCTGAAAAAGACATCGCTGGTTGGTTGCCGAGATTACCAGCTAATTGAATAATGGCTTTGCGATCTTCCCACACGCCGCCTAGTTGAAGACCAAGCTCATAAGGCAGGACATTAACTGTAGCCCCACTATCCACCAACCCGATCGATTCAACTATTCTATCTTCCCGACGCAATGACAATGACAGTCTCGGTAAACTATCAAACTCATTTTGGGCTGGGCTGGTGGTTGAATACTTAAATCGCATACATCAATGGCTCGGTATTGATTTTTTGAAGGTTTCCATCAAAACTGCACCCGCCCCAAAGCTATCATATGGAGTTGGCAAATCATAGGTTTTGAATGGTTCCAACGGTGAAATATCCTCAGCCATATCCAAATCCTCAGCCAGAATCCGAATTAGTTTTAGTTTTTCTGTTGCGGAAAGCAATCGTGCGGACGGAAGCACTTCAGCTAGTGTCATTTCATGTACCTCGTTGCGAGAATTCATACCTATAGCTTACCCTACATAAATCAATCATTGAACTGCGCCAAAATTCCAGAAATCTCACTCAGCTCATCAACGATCGCATCAGCTTCTTTCGGTTCTGTCCAAAACAAATTACGTTTCCAGATAGTCTTCATCATTGCGCCTTTCGCTCCAACAATATCAGCTTCAGGATGTTCGCCAACAAAAATGCTATCTGAGGCTGATACCTCCAATCGATTCATGGCGCACTGAAAAATCTCTACTTGTGGTTTCCTGACTTGCTCAACTTCAGAAATGAGAATGACATCAAAGTATTCTCGAATCTCTAATCCGTCAATTGCCCTCGCTTGAAATTGGCTTCGTCCATTCGTGATGATGCCAAGTAAATAGCCTTGCTCCTTCAATTCATTCAGCATCTCGGTAAGAAACTGAAAGGGCACACAGTGGAACTGAAATCGCATTTCATAATCTTCTAGCAATGATTGCCAATTAATCCCCTCAATGGCAAATTCTGACACCAGAGCTTGATAAACCTTGTCTTTCCAGACGTGACCATGACAATCTAGCTCGGTAAATCTGGCAATGTAATCATTTTTGGGGATATGACTTAAATACTCAGTCAGCCGATCGTATTGCACTGAAACGAATTGCTCAATTGATGTATCACGATCGAGCAATGTGCCATCCAAATCGAAGATAACTGACTTTATCATTTTCTGAATCACTACTGATGATTTTGAAACTACCCCAACCGTTCGACCGAAGCCAGCTAACGCCTAGTTGAGCCGCAACGCGTACATGGCATGGGTTTTGCGCACGCAAAAGCCGTGACATAGCGTTGTCACGCTCGAACTAGATGTTAGGTTTCATCGAATCTTTAGGAATACTCCAATAATCCCCAATATTATCATGACTTGTATTATCGAGAATTTAAGCAGTATTTGTGCATTTGACCAATTTCTAGTTGCCCTTACGTGGTCATGCAACGGGAACCTGGTGTTGTGAAAGATTTTAATCCTCAGAAATCTAAGGAGAGCGACTTTCACGAGTCCAGTTCCTCCATTAACTAGAAGAACAGTGGCAATGGCCAACACAAGAAATGGATTACCTGAGACCAACACGAGCACACCGAGTACGAAGCCGATCGAACGAGACCCTGCATCCCCCATTAAAACCTTTGATGGATAGGCGTTATACCATAGATAAGCCGCAAGAACGCCTGTAAGTGAGAACGCAAATATCGCCCATTCAGCCCCAGAAGACACGAAGGGAATTAGTAGATACCGTGCGACTACAGAGTTACCGATCACTAAATAAAGTGTCGCTCCAAGGCTAACAAGCGCGATAATTGAAAGAGTACCTGAAAGTCCGTCAACACCATCTGAGCAATTTGTGCTGTTAATCGTAATCCAAATAAGGATGGTGCCAATAAAAACATAGACAGCCAATGGGACTACGATTCCGTGACTCATAAATGGAAACCACATTTCCGTGCCAACAGTCATGCCGATCACGAGGCTGGCACAAAGTGAAACAAATAAGTCGATGAATCCTTTGAGATACTCCCCCCAAGCGGTGCGAGCAGAATCATCTAGAAAGCCGGCTACACATGTGCCAAGGGTCAGTATAGCAACGGCAAACACCACTGGCGAAAAAGGTACCACCAATATCGCAGTAGCAAGAAATATTGGAATAAAAACGATTCCGGAACCAGTAGGCTTACCTTTAGCTACTGCCGCCTGACCTGCAAACTCTCGGCCACGATCACAGGGAAGGAAGGCGAGCACCCTAGGAAGTAAAAAAAATGTAACCATAAAGCCGACGTAAAGGCCCATGATCAAGAGAAATGACCGAGACTCAAGTAGCCTCAATGGGCCGAACAAAAACTCGAGTTTTTCGCCAATCCAGTAAAACATATATTCTCCCGAACAAACGTAGATAAAGTAGACTAACTTGGTATACGAATTCTGTAAACCTAACGGACTAGCTCAACCGCAGCCGCTTCGCGCCTCGGTTGGCTCTTTTCGCTGCATTCGGCTGTCAGTTGCAGCGAAGTGTTTTTGTGGCTGGAAACTAATATAGTATTCCCAACCAGTAACATTTAAATCCAGCCAGTAAAATAAAAGGGTAAGTTGTCATACTTTTCGTCACAGTTTTGCTACGCATTTATTGCAAAATGGCTACGATATTTGCACAGTACAAGAGTTACTCGGACATAAATATGTTAAAACAACGATGATTTACACCCATGTACTCAATCGTGGTGGTAGAGGTGTCAGAAGTCCTCTCGATTCTTAAAAGTCAAATGTAAATAGCGCGATCGCGTTTAAATTGGTATCAGTAGCTCCGCTGAATGTATTGATAGCTCACATAGCTAAAAACCAATCAATCTAGCTAATTTAACTGAGCAGTAGTGGCAGGATAACGCTTTAGTACCTGTTTTAGGTATTTTCCTGTGTAAGATTTTGAGTTTTTCGCCACCGTTTCAGGGGTTCCCGTCGCAATAATGTGACCTCCTTGGTCGCCTCCTTCAGGCCCTAGGTCAATGATCCAATCAGCACAGCGAATCACGTCTAAATTATGCTCAATGACAATCAGAGAATTACCTTTATCTACTAGACGTTGTAAAACATTTAGCAGATGGTGAACATCATAGAATGATAGGCCTGTAGTTGGTTCATCAATCAGATAGAGGGTTTTTCCCGTAGCGCGGCGGGATAATTCTGAGGCGAGCTTCACTCTTTGGGCTTCCCCCCCAGAAAGAGTCGGTGCTGGTTGTCCCAGTTTGATATAGCCCAAACCAACATCCACTAGAGTTTGTAATTTGGTGGCAGCACGGGGAATATTTTGGAAATTGGCTAACGCCTCTTCCACCGTCATGTCTAACACATCGGCAATGGAATAATTTTTATACTTGGCTTGTAAAGTTTCTCGGTTATATCTAGCTCCCTTGCATACATCGCATTGCACATAAACATCGGGTAAGAAATTCATCTCAATGACGTTCACTCCCTGACCACTACAGGCTTCACAACGCCCACCCTTGACATTAAAAGAAAATCTGCCTGCTTTATAGCCCCTGGCTTTGGCTTCGATGGTTTCGGTGAACACTGTCCGAATGGCATCAAATACCCCCGTATAGGTAGCAGCATTGGAACGAGGAGTCCGACCAATGGGAGATTGATCGATGGTAATCACTTTGTCGATCGCCTGTAAACCTTTTACCTCTCCTAACTGTTGGGGGAAGGGAGTTTTTTTGCTCAGATGATGTTTGAGGGCGGGATGCAATAGCTCATTTACCAGAGTAGATTTACCCGAACCTGATACTCCAGTGATGCAGACAAAGTTGCCCAGCGGAATCTCCACATCTAGATGTTGTAAGTTATTTTGATGGCAGTCTTTGAGGGTAATACCTTCTATTTTGCCTTTTCTTCTGGTGTCAGGAGTGGTAATTTGTTTTTTTCCCGATAGATATGCCCCCGTGAGGGAAGTCTCTGACTGGAGTAGATCCTCTAGATTTCCTTGAACGACTACGTTGCCTCCATGTACCCCCGCTTTTGGGCCAATATCTACCAGACTATCCGCAGCCCGAATGGTATCTTCATCATGTTCTACCACAATTAGGGTATTGCCTAAATCTCTTAGTCTTCTAAGAGTACCGAGCAGTTTTTCATTATCCCGCTGATGCAGACCAATACTCGGCTCATCTAGAACATAGAGTACCCCTGTTAATCCGGCGCCGATTTGGGTCGCCAAACGAATCCGCTGGGCTTCACCCCCAGAAAGGGTCATGGCAGCGCGATCTAGGGTGAGATAGTCTAAGCCGACATCGAGCAAGAACTGTAACCGCGAGCGAATTTCTTTTAGGGCTAATTCCCCAATCAATGCCTGACGAGAGGTTAACTGAAGATGGTTTACCCGCTCCAAACACTCGCGAATGGGAACTCCTGCTAAATCATTAATGCGATATTGCCCTAAGCTGACGGCAAGGGATGCGGGCTTTAATCGCTCTCCATGACAGGTATCACAGGGCTGATCGATTAAGTACTGCTCTAACTTGCTTTTGATGGCATCGGAGTTAGTTTCTTGATAGTTGCGCTGCAACATCTTCAATGCCCCTGAGTAGTGACGATGATAACCTTTTGGTTCACCCCCACGACTATCAGACTGGAAATAAACGGGTTCTGATGCACCATAGAGAATTACTTCTTGCTGTTCGGGGGTCAGGTGCTCCCATTTAGTTTGAATTTCAAAGCCAAAAGCTTTTCCTACGCCATGTAACAGGGAAAGATAGTAAGAATTATCTTTATCCGACCAAGGAGCGATCGCACTGTAGACAGGCTGTTTGGGGTCAGGCACTACTAACTCAGCGGCAAAAGTACGATGACTCCCTAAACCATGACAGTCGGGACAAGCACCGTAGGGAGAATTAAAAGAAAACAAGCGAGGCGATAATTCTTCCATCACCGCGCCATGTTCAGGACAGGCGAAGTTCTCCGAAAAAGTAATATTCTCAGGTTGCTCTTGCGCCTCAGCAGCAGGAATGATTTCGATTTCGGCAATACCATCAGATAGCTTTAAACAAGTGCCTAAGGAGTCCGCCAGGCGCTCTTGAATTCCTGTTTTCTTGACTAAGCGATCGACCACCACATCCAGATCATGTTTGTGGTTTTTATCTAGGTCAATATTGTCATCTAGTTGGTATACCTTGCCGTCCACGCGCACCCGCACAAAACCTTGGGTTGCCAGACTAGAGAGTAACTGCTTATGGGTGCCTTTTTTACTCCGCACCACGGGAGCCAGCACCATGAATTTAGTCTGGTCGGGTAATTCCATAATGCGATCGCACATTTCGTCAATGGTCTGAGGCACAATGGAGCGATTGCACTTCGGACAATGGGGTTCTCCCGCCCGACCAAAGAGTAATCTTAAATAGTCATAAATCTCTGTCACTGTCCCCACCGTGGAACGGGGATTATGGGAAGTGGACTTTTGATCGATGGAAATGGCAGGACTCAAACCTTCAATGGCATCCACATCAGGCTTATCTAACTGACCTAAGAACTGCCTGGCATAAGCACTGAGGGATTCCACATACCTTCTCTGTCCCTCCGCAAAAATCGTATCAAAGGCCAAGGATGATTTACCTGAACCAGAAACACCAGTAAAGACAATCAGTTTATTTCTAGGTAACTCTAAATCAATATTTTTTAAATTATGCTGTCTGGCACCTTTAATCCGAATCACATTTTCTGTAATAAAAGCTGACTTAGCCTCAATATTATTACCGTTACCTCGAATACCATTGCTGGAGGAAGACATACAAACAGTGCTTAATAGTTCTTAACTATCTTAACGTTATTTTGTATTGCTAAAATCAACTCCGGTATAGATTTCTGCCAAATTCCAGACTAAATCTACTGACTCTAATTGAATTTCCGCAGCTTCTGTTGCATGTTCAGATACATATTCAGACAATAACCATTTCCCCGCTTCTGTCTTGGTGTATTGCATCACATGATACTGCTGCTGCGAAACTAGAATATATTCCTGCATTTCAGGAATGGAACGATAATAGGCAAACTTGTCTCCTTGATCATAATTTTGCGTTGATGGCGAGAGAACTTCGGTAATCATTACAGGATTAGTTACCGTGGTTGTCCCTTGGTCTGCATAGATCGGCTCTCCTTTAATCAGCATGACATCAGGATAAGTATAGAGACGATGACGAGGTATCCATAAACGCACATCAGCCATATAAACACGGTAGTTTTGCTTTTTCAAGCTAGATCTAAGATTGGTTACTAGATTCAAGCTGATCTCATTATGGTTAGTTGTCCCTCCTGTCATAGGAATGATTTCTCCATCGTGGTATTCACTTTTATATTCAGCTTGTTCTTCTAGCTGTAAATATTCTTCAGGACTGTAGGTGCGGTCTTGTAACTGCATGATGGTAAAGGAGTTCTATGTGCTTCTAATTCTAGTCTGGGACTCAAGAGAATTAAAAATGAATCAAAAAAAATATAAAAAAAGAGCCAAGATTTAACTCAGCTCTTTCTTTAAGTACCCCCAAGGGAATTTGAATCCCTGTCGCCTCCGTGAAAGGGAGGTGTCCTAGGCCACTAGACGATGGGGGCATGGGACTTATGTTGCTCGTTTTTACATAACTTGTAGCGTGCAACGTTTCTAAATATATCGAATATCATTGCCCCTGTCAACAAAATTTGCAAAAAACTTCTAAATAAACTTCTAAACAGAGTTTTACAGAGAGTTTCACAGAAACTACAGACCATGCCTCATTTGCTTCAATCGCTTTTGGGCAGCAGGATCTAGGGTGTTAAATAAAAAACGACCAGGAGGCTTGCTCTTGGTCTGTTTCTTGGTCTTACTGTTTGTTTTCTGCACTGCTATACCCACTTCCCTCTCCAGCATTGGCGCGGAAAGCCATTCGGCTCCATAGCCCACCACCGTCAACTGTTGAGCGCGATCGCTAGTCGCCACGATTAAACGAGTCGATTCCTGCTGATATTTTTTGCGGGCAAAGGTGGCGCAAAATTTCTCGATATAGGTGTCGGCAGTTTCGGCAAAGGCAGTGTAATGTACCGATAAAGCAGTGGTATAGGTCTCAGTACTGCGAGGGGTGTCTTGATAATGAGCATCAAAAACCACCTTGGTACGGTAAGCCATAGCAGCACTGAAGTTAATTAGGCATTCAACTAATTCATAGCGGGCGGCTTCTAAGCCATGGCGATCGCGACTTTGTTTTAAGTCCGACCAGTCGCCGATGATGTTGTAACCATCGACGAGCAAGATTGCCTGGTGGGAAGAGGAAGACATTGCAATGGAGAATCCTGGATGAGAACTGGGTAAAGACTTACACTTTATTTTAAGTATATTTGTTAACGAAAAGTTAAGCAAAAATTATCAGCAAAAATTAAATCCTGTTAAGGACTCTCTGTTAGCAACAATCTTTGTTTAAGGGCTTGGGGTTCTCCTTGAGCCACAACCCTCCCTCCTTCTAAGAGGAATGCCCCGTCGCAGTAGTCTAACTCCTCTAACCGATGAGTCACCCAAAGAGCCGTTAGACCACGTTTTTTGACTAGATTTCTCACCTGTGCCACTAACTCCAATTGAGTATCGACATCAAGTAAGGCGGTGGGCTCATCAAATAAGATCGCTTCACAATTACGAGCGATCGCTCCAGCGATCGCAATTCGCTGTTTTTGTCCCCCACTCAAAGCATGAATTGGTCGTCGTTCTAACTCTGGCAGGTTTACCGCTTCTAAAGCTTCGCGAACTCGCTGCCGGACTTGCACTTGAGTTAGGTTCTCACTGACTAAACCAAAAGCAATATCCGCTCCCACCGTGGGCATCACCAGCTGATGGTCGGGGTTTTGAAAGACAAAGCCCGTTTTGTGAGGCATGACAATTGAGCCGATATCAGGAATTAACAATCCAGCTAATAACTTGAGTAAAGTTGATTTGCCACTGCCGTTATTCCCCAAGAGCATCCAGAACTCTCCTTGGGGTACTTGCAGAGTGCAGCCCTGGAGTACAGATGCAGACTCCGACCAGCTAAAACAGATATTATCTACGCGAATAATCGGCAATTTTTCAGACTTGATATCGGGAGAAAAAGTCATTACTTTTCAGCAGTAGCGGCAAAAAATCCAGGAACTCGACCTTCTGCCATCCCACCAGATTTTTTATTGACACTAATGGCACAGATGAGATTACCTTTAACGGCGACTTTTTTATCTTCGTCCTTATCACAGGTCAGCTCAATTAAGTCTCCATTGTTAGAACCCATCGCTGCCTTCAGCTCTTGATAGAGACTCTCTGCTGCGTCAGCTTCTTTGCGTTGCACGGAAATAGGTAAAGGAATTTCTTGTAAAACAATATCGATGGTGAACATAAGCTTGATTTTTCAATTGATGGCAATTACTTGATTATCGTCCAGATCATCGCAAATTCCCAGCTTTATTTGAGTTGAAATCCCTAAAATCTTTATTTTTTCTTTGGCTTTACTCTAGAAAATCCCGCTATTTTATTTTATTATGTGTAATATAAGTAAAGAAACGTAAAGTTTTCTCACAATCGACTTGATGTATTTTCGTGTCAAGTCGTAAAAGTAATAATTCCAACGATTCTGATCACTGGCTCAAGCGCGATCGCTTCGTATTCGTAGGCTGGTCGGGGATATTACTCTTCCCCTGTGCCTACATGGCCATTGGTGGTTGGTTAACCTGCACCACTTTTGTGACTTCTTGGTACACTCACGGTCTTGCTAGTTCCTATCTAGAAGGATGTAACTTCTTGACCGTTGCCACTTCTACTCCCGCCGACAGCATGGGTCATTCCTTGTTATTCCTCTGGGGCCCTGAAGCAGGTTGGAGCTTTACCCGCTGGTGCCAAATCGGTGGTTTGTGGGCTTTCGTCGCTTTACACGGTGCTTTCGCTCTGATCGGCTTTATGCTGCGTCAGTTTGAAATTTCTCGTCTAGTAGGGATTCGTCCTTACAATGCGATCGCTTTTTCCGCACCGATTGCCGTATTCGTCTCAGTATTCTTGCTCTATCCTTTAGGACAATCAAGCTGGTTCTTTGCACC
>JBJOPG010000138.1:0-10931 GCA_046050865.1 Cyanobacteriota bacterium | reverse complement strand
GCAAAGATTTCCGAGAGTACAAACTGATGGGGACGGACTAATTCTAAAAACTGCCAGAATTGGGTCTTGGCTTCAGGAGCTTCGGTTAATAAAACCGTCGGCTGGAGCAACAGGGCATAATCAGTCCAGCCAGCTTGAAACTCTCTCGCCGTAAGGGTTCGTTGACCCAAGGCAGGATCGCCGACCACTACGCGATCGCCTTTAATTTCATACACAATTATGTAATGGTTGCCTTCCCAATGGGCGATCGCAGGAAGTTGCTGTTTGGCTAGTTGGTCTAAAGAAGCTTTAACAGGTCGCGCAACGAAGCCGAGGGTCTCCGCTGCAGTGACCAAACCTTTGAGCAGTGAACCACTACGATTTACTCTGGCTAATTCTCGCAGCCGGTTGAGACTAAATTGTTTGCCCCAATAGCGTCCCACCATTACCAAACAAGCTGCACCACAATCGGAAGCACTTTGTTGACCATAGTAAGGATAACGACGAGTCAATCTTTGCCACAGATGACCGAGTCTTTGAGCTGGTTGGGGAAAATAAACTTGGGGCTTTTTGGCTGGCTGTTTTGCAGCCGCTAATTGGGGGATATCGATAGTCGAAGCTGCACGGCTTAAATTCTTTACCTTTGGTGTTGTCAGGTTAGCTGCACCTGTTGGCAGTAGATCTAACCCCGCTTGTTGGGCATTTTTCTGACTGAGAGTATATAGTTCTGTCGGTTTTTGAACTTGCCAGGAGTTATCTACATTCTTTAAGTCGAGAAAATGAACACTGCCAGATTGAAGCAGCCGCTCAGAGTTCATTAATTCCCCTCTTCTAATTAACCACATTCCTTGATCCTTAACTGCTGGCTCTTTTAGTTTGCCTGGGGATAAGTAATGAGGATGCAGCAAAGAAACAATTTCATTTAACTCGGTTACTGGAGCATCTTTAAATTGAGCAGTTTGACGACAAAGTAGCAGTAATTCCAGATGCAAAGCACGACGGCGGAATTGTTTACCCAGAGCCGAGTTTTGGGTGATTAACTGTTGCAAAAGTTCCCCAGGCAAGTAAGCAAGCTTCAGTTTAAAAGAAGCTCTCGCTAGATAGGGAAAAAATACTTCTTGGGGAAATAGAGTCAACTCCCCAAAAGAGGCGCCAGGTTCTAAGGATGCTAAAAATTCATCTTGATAATCTAGCAATCTGGCTTTTCCAGCGATCGCAATATAAACACCTGGGGTCGATCCTGAAGATTGCCAAAACTTTTCTCCTGGTTTCGGTTCAACGATCTGAATCTCCTTAAGACAGAGGTTTAGTTCTGAAGAAGATAATTTGATCCCAATGGCTTGCTTGAGCTTTTGTCCTAGATCTTGTTTCAGAGTCGATGGAGACGATATATCTAGAGTCATCGCTTTGGCTAGGTAAAATTCAACTTGGTATTTTAGTATTCTTTTTCAATCGGAAATAGTCTAAAGTCTACTGATGTAGGTTTACAAGTGTGGCTAAGGTTACCAATCACAATTCCAGGGCGATTTTCGCATTTTGGCTCATCTGTCTCCAACTTGTTATGACGAGTAGATAATCCCATCTTTTTCAGCAGTCGATTGACATGGCGCGTACCTATTTCAATATTTAACTCTTTTGCCAAATGTTTGCTTAACCATTGTGCTGTCCAGCGAGTAAAAGCGTAGCCACAATCTCGAGGACTTTGATTAACCAATTCTTCTAATCGATTTAAATACTCTTCGTTAACCCTCTTTGGTCTACCAATAGATAGTTCGTGCCAATTATGAGCTTGTCCGATTCGTGCCGTATAAATCCAATATCTTGCGGTCTCATTAGAACAGTTTAGAGCCTGGCAAATTTCTGTTTGAGAATGCCCTGAATCTGCCAGCAACATAATTTTAATCCGACGCAAGAATTCAGGACGCAAATCTTCTTCTAAATTTTTAAGTAATAGCTTTCGTTGAAATGGTGATAGTAATGTACCGTTTTCCTGCTCTGAAGTATTAATTTCAGTAACCTTTTGGTTTAAGTAATTGCTTATCATGATCTTTAGATACTTTTCGCTAACTAATTAAACAAAGCAACAGAACTTTGTACTTTCTATTAGTTCTGTAATTCTTAAATTATGCAGTTAATCACTTTTTTAAATGATTTCTATTAAAACAATTATATTGCTATGTTACAACTAATAAGATTTGTGTAATATTAGTTTACAATAATATTTTTTTTTTAAATTATAGTATTTGGAACGTTTGTCTCTAAATTTTACCAATAAATCCTTGTGCTTGCACAATAAACACCAATAAAGTATTTTTGCTAATATATATTTCTAAATATGTGTTGCACGATATACATTACTCGTTCAATAGTTTTCATCATAGTTTTTTGATAAAAGTAATAATTTATCCTACTTATATTTTTAGATACAAAATAGTAAAAATATTCAATACTATATAAAATAATGTAATTTTAATTAAAGCAAATAAATTATTTTTCCACTAACAATTCTGTTTATTTTCTATCTTATGGTAGTTTTTAGTCTTTCAATCTCATAAAACTCATATGTAAACTCATACATAAATTCATATGTATTTTAATTTCAACAAGGGAGTCCTAAAGGACAAGCTTCACAAATGGAGCATGCCGAAACGAGGTTCACAAGCGGGCAAGGTAACCTCTTACCACGACCTCTTACAAGTTCGGCATTTCCTCTCTTCAAATTCCGCAATAATTTACTAGCCTCTGCAAATTTAAATCATAAATCTGAAGAACTTGTGAGGCTGGCTGCCTGACATATCTATTTGAAGATAGCTTCCGACCCTAATCACTCTAATGTTAATCAACGCTATGAGTTAAAATAGTCGCCACTCAGACTAAGATCAGAGCTACCTTGAATAATTGCAATCAACTCGTTTTCTTGATAAAGTGCCGTACCTTCGGGTAAATCGTTTGGCGATGACCCCAGACGATAGCTTTTTATTGAGTCGCCAAGCTTGATCTCATCTTGGGTCTTGTCGAAATCAGTAATTAAAGCATGGTCATTATTACCTGCTTCATCATAATGAACAACTACTTCTCCTGAAGCAGCTGAAGATTTCCCACCCGTTACAAACAAGTCGTTTCCTTTTCCACCAGTTAGAGTATCAATGCCAGTGGTATCTACCGTAATGTAAAGACGATCCTCCGTAAAGCTAATGCCCCCACCAGTTAAAGTATCGTTGCCCTCTCCACCTCTAAGATCGTCACTACCGCCCAAGCCAGCAATAATGTCGTTTCCTTCTTGCCCACTAAGAGTATCGTCGCCTTTACTGCCACCTATGACATCATTTCCTGCACCAGTAACAAGAGAATTATCGCTGTCGGTAGAGAAAATAATATCATCGTCTCCATCGCCATCTACCGAAAGGCTACTACTACTGCTCTCGGCGACAAGGGTTCCCGTATCTTCTAAATTTTCTGTATCCGTACTTGCAATTTTAACCATGAAATTCTCCTACGATTAAATTCAACCTCGGCAATCTATACCTTTAATGTTAAATCTCATTGATCGCTATAGTTTTTGGAATTTAAAAACTGAATCTTTTTAAGAAGACAGTACTGAGATAATTAGAGCCTGAAAATAGTGATCATAATTACATAAAGTATTTTATATATTAAATATGTGACAAGCCTTAAGCTTAGAAAGAAGAAGCTTTTAGTATTTTTTAACTAGTCTGGAATAGACAAAATTAAAACTATTAAGTCTAAAAAATTTTAAATTAACTATTTAATCGTGTCTGATTGACGGTCAGAATAGAAAGCAGCAAGTTAAAAATTGCAACACAAGTCATTATGAACAAATCGATTGATATAAATCGTGAAGATATTTTTGATCACCTAAAAATATCGTGCCAACTTCAGACTATTCTGGAAGGGGTTGTTACCTGTAAGGTCATTGAGTGTAAAGCAGCAGAAATAGGGATTACCGTTAATACAGAAGATATACAACAAGCGGCTGATAATTTTAGGCTGACTCAAAGACTGCGTAATATTCAAGATACTCAAGCTTGGTTACAAAAACATCATTTATCGTTAGATGACTTTGAACATTTAATTCACACCAATATCGTTTCGAGAAAATTAGTTGAACATTTATTTGGCGATCGCGTGGAGCCTTGGTTTTATCAGCATCAGTTGGATTATGCTGGGGCAGCAATGTATGAGGTATTTCTGGACGATCAAGATATTGCGATGGAGCTATATTGCGCTTTAAGAGAGGGAGAGATTAGTTTTCACGAAATCGCACGTCAATATATTACTGAGCCATCTTTGCGTCGATCGGGAGGCTATCGCGGGATAGTGAGGCGTAAAGAGCTGAAATCTCAGGTTTCCAGGGCTGTCTTTGCTGCAAACCCACCAGAATTTTTGAAACCAATTATTACTTCAACAGGGATACATGTAATTTTAGTCGAAGAAATAATTCAGCCAAAATTAGACGAGCAAATTAGGAAACAAATTATGGGAGATTTATTCTCTCAATGGTTAAAACAACAAATCGAAAAACTAGAAATTAGAATTAACTTCGATTCTACAATGCCATTTTCTCTTAACAGTAAAGTTTTGACCTAAGCTTTTGACAATTAACAACTAAAAAAACTCAGATTACTTAGTTATTCTGAGTTTTTTAAATTATCAAAAAACTTTAAAAACCGACGGTTTTAGTAAGTAATGTTAACGTTAACATTAGAGGCGTTAACATTGGAAATATTAACACTGACATTAGTCTGAGAAATTCCCACAATAGTGGCAGTTTGGATACTACCAACGGACGCACTATTCTGAGTGACTACAGAATTTATGTCCGCTCCTCCGACCACAAAACCTAGTTCGCGATCGCTCAACTCCTCTAAAAAGTTCTCTGAATCCTGAAATAGTTCGGCTCCAGCAGGATTTAGTTCCGATATTTTAAGTGTAGCCATAATAATTGTTTCCTCAAATTATTTAGATTTTTAGTTGTGTTGTTCTCTGAGCCAAAGCTGCCAAAGAGTATTAAAGATTTCTTCTCTGACAGATTCGCTCATTACTGAAGGAAACCACTTTTCCACTCTGAGTAAGTGATAACCAAGCTTTGTTTCAATTGGGCCAATAATTCCTCCTGGAGGCGTTTTGGCGATTTGACCTTGTCCACGTTGCGCGATCGCTTGACCAATTTCTGGGGCTAGTTGAGATACGTAGAGGACACCGAGAAAGCCGGCATTCGTATGAGACTGTTTGCCTTGAGAATGTTCCAAAGCTAAAGCACAAAAAGAGGTTGGTTCTGCTAAAAGTGCATCCCTGAGGCTTGTTGCAGTTTCGCGATCGAGAACCAAAATTTGTGACAGAGCAACTTGTTGATATTGATCTCGGTTGGCAATATAGTGCAGATCGACATTAGCCCCGAATAAATATTCTTTTAATTTCTTAGTTAGCAGTTTCAGCTTAATCCCTTCAGACCAATCTTCTAAAGTAATTCGTTGCTGCTCTAACCAGTTAGTAGTCTCTTCAACCCCGAACAATTTATGTTGCAAACGGAAAACATCTCCCTCTTCTTGCCATTCTGTTTCGTTGACTTCAACTCCAAAATGTTGGCACAGTTTAACGATCAAAGCCGCTTCTTCAGCCAAAGTGGCGATTTCGGCAAATTTGCAGGAACGACGTAGATAATTGACAATTTCTGCATCATTTGCCGTCGATATTTTAGGAAAGAGTGATTCGGCATTAGTTGCTTGAATTTGGTCTTGAATTTGGATGGTGTTGTTAGTCATGGTTAATAAGTTAGTAATTTAAATGTGATGTAGGGGCGTTTTGGTAAGGGCGTTTTGGTAGGGGCGTTTCGCGAAACGCCCCTACGAGCGATAAATAAGACGATCGCGAGGAATCTCATCTTTTTTGTAACGATTACGGTGTAAATCGCCGTACAAATTCAAATAGTCTAGTTCTTGGGGGGTAAGTCTGCCTTTTTCCATTCCTGCGATCGCTTGATCAATCTGATCTCGGTTAGTCCATCCCGCCAAGGCAACATCAACACTGTTTTGACAGAGGGAGTAGCGATATAAATCGGGTACAGAAGGTCGCCAACATCTAGACGGTAATAGTGGTGGCGGTTCCCAAAGATGACCGCGCATTCCTGCGGATTTAAAAGTAACAACTCCTGGTCTTTGGGGATCTTGGGGATCGAGGTGAGCAAAAACTTGCTCCTGTGCAGTGCGGTGAGCCACATTATGACGTACCATAACTACATCTAATAAAGGGCTATCTAGCCATCGACTGGCAAGTTCGTGGCTGTGAAAAGAAGCCCCAATATAGCGGACAATACCCATCTGCTTCATCTTTTCGGAAGTCTCGAACATTCTTTCGACAGTTCGCTGATAAACAGAATTTGGGCCCCGCAGGTCATCAGATGCAGCCATGCATTTATTAAAATGCGTCTCATTATCGGCATCAACCCAACCCCAGAAGAAGACATCGATATAATCCATTTTTAGATCGACAAACTGATCTAATAGAGATGCTAAAACGGCTTCAGGGTTTTTAACCATGTAGGTTACAGTCGCCAAGACTGTTTTCTCCCTCTGGGATGAACCCCGTCCACAAAGTTGACGCAGGGCGGGGCCCATTGAACTATATAGATAGTGATGTAGGTCGCTGGAATAGAAAAAATAATTAACACCGCGATCAAAAGCATACAGAGTGTCTTCACTCGAAATATGTCCGCCACCACCCAAGCCCAAACAACTGACGGTTAAATCGGTGCGCCCTAACTTACGATAAAACTGTAGATCGGATTCTGGTTGTTTAACTGGATAAATAACTGGGTTTTTTGGCTTAGTCGTAACTCTTGGATTTAATTCGGTTAGTTTCATAGGTTTAAGGGAGTACAGGCGTTGGTAAATCAGGGTATGATTTCTCAAAAAGCTTAGAGCTTAAAGCTTAGAGCTACGAATAGTATTACTAGCAGTTTCACGCATTAAATCACCAACGTCTAAGGGAGTATAAATATCTTCTGAATTAGCATTGAGATAACAGTGCTCTAGTTCAATTCCTAGTGAGTCGAACTCTTTGGCGATCGCATTTAAACGAGTTTCTGGGGTATTGTCTTGTTCCTGGCTAGCAGCCAGTAGCCCATTGGCAATGATTTGACAGCGATTAGTACCAAAGCTGTCCTTACTGGAGAACTTATGATCTGGTTCTTCGGCTAAAGCTAATCCTGGTGCTAGGTGTTTAGTAAATAAAGGAATTTCTGCTTGAAAGTGTTCTCGGTGTTGACTATAAACTGTTTCTAAAACCTGCTTGACCACCTCATAATGGCGACTGTCAAAATAAAGTACGGCGGAATCGTGTCTGCCGTAATCGGCAGAGTTGTAAAGTGCTTTAAAAGAAAAGGGGATGACTAAGGAGTTGAGTTGGGTAGTTAAACTGGTCATGATGGCGATCGCACCTTCGGCAGTAAGATTGAAATAGATGCGTACCGTGACATCTTTTCTTTCTTGCTCGCTAGTTTGGCGCGCACCTGTATTGCCTACTGCCATATAAAATCCATTTTGAACCCGATTTTTAGGCAATCGGATTGCAACCATATCGCCGATCTTCGAGTTTTTATCTTCAGGAGACAGGTGGGTTTCTATATTAGCGTGGAGGGTTAAACCTCCTTTGGTAACAATTAGGGTATCTTCTGCTTTATTTTCTGTTTTGGAAGCGATTATCTGCCAACCAGGATCAAAATAACCTTGACCTTGATTACTTTGATGTAGCCTATCGTAAAAGTCTAAATCTACTCCCAGAAAGGTATTGTTTTCTAAATCTTGATAAAGGTGGGATTTTGTTAGATCGTTTTCTAGGGCTAAGGCTTTTTTAAGGGAGCCATTGTAATAAATACCGTAGAGGAAACCCTGTAACATCTGAGCTAGGTATTTAGATTGCAAGTCGGTTGATAATTTTTGAAACCTTTCTACAGTCGAGGTGGGTAATTCTACAGGTTGATAATTTGGGTGACGGATGCAGAAGTTGGATTCAATTTGGACTTGATTAACAATATCTTCTAAAGCTGTTTGTAAAGGATTTGATTTGAGGTTGGGTTGAGAATCTAGCAGTTGCATAGCTATTAATTTTTCCTAAATAATCAATCTGTGAGGGCAGGGAAAAGGGAAAAGGGTTGATTGTTCTTCTGCGTAACATCAGTTACTAATCATCAGTTACTAATATTTATTACTAGCTTTTGCAGCGATCTAGTTCATCAATTTCAATAGCTAAAACGCTTTTAATACAAGACTCTGGGTTGCACAATAAAGCTTTGGCTACCTGAAGCATACATATGCCCGTATTATTAAAAGCTTTTTGGTACTGTAGGGTTGATTGAATAGATTGAATCAGGGCTAAACCTGCAAACTGCATTACTTTTTGCCAAAATTTGGGGTCATGTTCCACAATGTTAGGAAAACAAGCAGCATAGGTTTTGGTTAAGGCGGCTAAAGATGGTTGCAATACTTCTAAAGGGATAGTCGCCAAACGTAGGGATTCATCAATTGCCATCGTTCTACTGACAATCAAACTTTGCAACCAAATGATTAGATAGCTGCCAATTACTGTACCCAGATCGAAAGCAGGATCGCCCCAGCCAGAACGTTCCCAATCAATCAGTTTTAGTTCGACTTGAGGCTGGCTATAGTTTGCTGCTAAAGATGTTGTGGCGGGTTGATCGTTAGCGGCAATTAATATATTGTTTAATTTAAGATCATTGTGAGTTAGACAAACAGGCTGGATTGATTCGTTTAGTTGGGCGATCGCTTTTCCTAAACTATCATAGCGTTGATACAGGGCAAAGAATTTAAGACCATCAGCAGGAACTGTACCAAATATTTCGGGAGTAATTCTACCTAATCCACTTCCCATTCCTTGAGTTGATTTTGAGGCTAAATTACTGTTGCTATAGCCAAAGAAATCTTCATAGCTGCGGTTATTAATTGTTTGAGCATGAATCGTGGCAATAATTGAGCCAATTGAACTAGCTATTTCGGTCGCAAAGATATTTTCTTGTCCATAAAATTCTCCTAAGTTTTGATGGTCATCTAAGTATTTAACAATCAAAATTGAATTATCTACATCAAAATTAGCGATCTCTGGCAACCAAGCTCCCAGTTTATTTACTTCAGGAAACTGCCTAGCAAATTCTTGAATACGCCACTCTCGATTAAATTCACCTGCGGTTTTTCCTTGACGATCAAATCGTTCCTGTTTGATAAATAACTTACTGCGATCGGGTAAAGTAACTAGCAAGTTAAAGTTTTTTGCTGATTTAGATTCTACATTATGCTCATCAATTTCTTGCTGGATTTCAGAACAAATATTTTTTTCTTTTAAATAGTCAAATACATTTTTTGAACTGAGTAAAAATACCATTGTTTTTCAACCTAATTTAAATGTGTTTAAATTATTAATTTGTCAACTGAATTGAAACTATAATCTTACTTAGAAAGACAGAACAAAAATGACAAGCATTTAAAATATCCTAAATGTACTCTAAATGCTTGCAGAACATGTTCGCCAAGACAATGACAATTAGTTGATTAACTAAATGCTAAGTGGGGAATAATGAAAATTAATTAACGTTGATTGAACCTTAATTCCTAATGCTCCAAAATTAGCTATTTTGCCATAATTAGCATGACCACAATTAGCGTAATAAACTCCACCACCACCCGATATGCTAGAAACCACGGTTTTGATACTAGCCGTAGCAGCCGAATTACTTCCCCCGATTACGTTTTCGATCTCGCGATCGCTCAATTCAGGTAAGAAATTTTCGGCACCTTGGAAAAGTTCAGAACCAGCAGGACTTAATTTAGACAATTTGATTTTTGCCATGGCTTTTAATCCTTGAAACTATTTTGTTTCCTTAGTTTCCTTAGTTGAGGAAAGAAGAATCTAGTTAAATCTATTTTGAATAGTTGTTTTAACAAGTATCCCTTACAACTTATTAAAACTTTAGACAATTTAGTAACTAAATTTAGTAACTAAGCGTGGCTAGTTAAGATACAATTTAGGCAGTTAGATTTCAGCCATCTGCTTTTGTTGTTATCTACAATAAGTGGATAATTGTCGGAAGAGAAAATAAAGTTTTGATCAACGGTTTTCTCTTCCAACCCAACTATTAGATGATCTTTCTTTTTTAGATGAAAGTTTTAGAAGAAAAAATTAGAAAATTAATTCATTTATCATAATTTTCTCTTTCTAACTAATAAACTTTAGCTACTAGAAAGTTACGAAAGTTTGAGTTTGACCGACATCAGTAATAGTGTTGATAGTACCAACAGAAATACTGTTTTGACTAGCAACAGAAGCGATGGTATCGCCACCAACCACATTTTCGATTTCGCGATCGCTTAATTCATTAAGAAAGTTCTCAGAATCTTGTAACAATTCAGAACCAGCAGGACGTAACTCAGACAATTTGATTTCAGCCATGATATTTCTCCGTTTGTATTTAAAGTAGATGTTGTTAGAAAAGAAAATAAAGTTTTGATCAACGCTCTTCTTTTCAATTTTCATTATTGATGAAATTTTTAGCTAAATCAAGTAGCTCAATGAACTAAACTAGACTTAAATTAACTTTTTAAGTCCTGAAGAATATCATTAACTTAATCATAATTTTGCTTAAAAGCAACAGCCTGTAAAACCTAAGCTGACAGTCATTATGAATGATTATCGTAGAGCGATCACTAAATACTTTGAATGATATATTTCCTTTGATGCCCCCTCTGTTTTACAAATATCATTGGCTATAAGACAGGTCATTGGGCGTATTTTGATCTGTCACGAATCAAATAGCTTCCTGATCCATCCCACATTCCGCTGGTTGGAGAGGTCGCCAGAGAATTAAAATATAGTCAAACCGAGGCTAGATCGCAAAGAGGTCGTTATCACTTCAGAAATAAGCA
>JBJOPG010000137.1:0-10932 GCA_046050865.1 Cyanobacteriota bacterium | reverse complement strand
AGTTCATAAAGCATTTCGCTTAATTCTTGGCATAGAGGATGATATTCCTCTGATGAAACTATGCCATCACGGTCTCTTCCCTTCAGGTTAATCCGAATATGTCCGTTAGTAAAAGCGGGTAGGGCAAATGCTTTCATTTCTGGCCAAAGGGGAGAATACCACATTCCAGGCATCCAACCCATGGCTAGTTCTTGTTCTACTGGTTCATCCAGTAAACTATAGGGAGAGAGCAATCCATGTTGGGGATTTCTCAAGAATTTTTTATGTGCCCAGGTACGAAATAGCTTTTTGAACGGATTAGGTTCATAAACTTGACTCCAAATTTCTCCTGGCCAAGAGTTTCTAATGGGTTTGGTAACAATTGCTCCTGGTGTAGAGCCAATTTTTCCTGGGGCGATCGCTGGTTTGCCATAGTGGAAGCGATATAGTAGTTCTGGCAAGACCGCCATGCTGAGTAAGTCAGTGAAGTTAGCAGCCATCCCATGAGCCGAAAAGCAGAGGATATTAGCATCTTGGGTCACTTCCTCTAGGATTTTACCAATTGCTCGATCTACCTGCTGGTAAACATTCAATACGGGATCAGGCTTAGTACCGTTATTACTTAGGTAATTATAAGTGGGATGGTCTGATTGACTGTGGTTATAGAGGTCATGTCCCACAGTATGAGTTTCGCCAAACACCATCAGGAACAAGTCCCAGTTATCCCGCCGCCATAAATCACGGGCGATCGCGCAATGACCATCAATACTCTCTTTTAACGCTTCTTGAATCCAGGTAACATATTCAGGATTCCACCACAGACCGTTATCATTGTGCAGTACTGGGTTTTTGCCGTATTTTTCAATTACATCAGCAAAAGCTTCTGGGGGGACGGAAGCACTTGCGGTATAAGGATAGTGACCACCCCAACCAAGAATCTGTATGCCGTTAACCTCATCTGCCAGGGTACCTACGGGAACATCTAATACTGCTACCTTGTAATCTTCTCCCAACGCATAAAATGGTGAGTATTCTTGGTAGTCATAACCACTTTTAACTACATCACAAACAATTCCATAGTTATCTGGATTGTAACTAACAGTATCCCAATAACCTAAAGTATCTGCTCGACAACCCGTAGAAAAAGTAGCCCACAGAGGTTCAGTGGTGGAATATTCTGTGGGCACACCACAATAATTGACTGTATTGTTTAAGCGGCTATAAGTTCCTAATTGACTAATTTGGCTGAGATTAGGCAGATACCCCTCTGCCATCCATTGTTCAATTAGTCGAGGTTCAGCAGCATCTAAGCCAATTACAATAGTTGGGGTTTTCATTTTTGGTCAAAAAAAAATTTGTAGATTACTATCTATAGGATGAGCAAAGTTTCTAAGATTATGCATCATCAAGCAGGAGCGGTCTTCGACTGACCACTTTCGGTAGAACGAGAAAAATAGCTCTTGCTATATTTAGCATGATATGAATAGCGGTCAAACTCTTTTGGCTTGACACCATTGATTACCATCCCGAGAACTTGTTGCTCAAGATGAGCATTATACAAAGTTTCTTTGGCTAGTTCTGCACTCTCATGTTCTACAACTCCAGGGCGACTCACAAAAACAATACCATCTGCTAGCTTACTGAGGGTGAGGACATCCGCTGTCACTGCTAAAGGTGGTGCATCAATAATCACCAATTCATATTCTTTTCTGGCAGCGGCGACAAGCTGACTCATTTCTGGCGAATCCAGTAAAGCCAAAGGATTCGGGGCAATAGTACCTGCGGTCAAAAGATCTAGTTGTTTCATGGGTTGAGTAACAACTTGAGCTAGGGGTGTTTTGTGAGCCACAACATCCTTTACCCCAACCTTATTGCTTATTTGCCACAAAGTGTGTTGAGAAGCTTTTCTTAAATCACCATCAATCAATAACACTTTTCGACCTAACTGAGCCATCGCCGCCGCTAGGTTTGCTGCCACCAAAGACTTTCCTTCTCCTGGAACGGAGCTAGTCATTAAAATAACCTTCGGTTGTCTTTGAACCGCCAAAAACTTGAGGTTAGTTTGAATCATGCGATAAATTTCGCTAGCAAAGGAATCAGGTTCTCGTTGAACGACTAGTCCTCCCTGACTGTTTTGTTGTACATCTAAAGGTACAATTCCCAAGACATGAAATGAAAATCTTTGTTTAACTTCGGCAATAGTTTTGAGGGAGCGATCCTGCATTTCTAGCAAAATAGCAGTCAGGTTAGCCAAGAATAGACCCATCAAGACTCCTAGAACTATCAAGGGGATTCTACCTGTACTGCCTTGATCGGGAACCAGACCAGACTCAATAACTTGAGCATTACCAGTTTGCTGGTTAACTAAGACATCAAGATCGGATTTGTTTTCTAGCAAGGTTTTATAGGTTGATCTAGCGCTATCAACTTCTCTTAATAAAGACTGTTCTTGCTTTTCTAACCTGGGTATTTGTTTAGCTCGGTTGAGATAATTCTGTTGATATTGATAGAGGGATGATAGTTCCGTTTGCAGACTAAGTTCGTCTATTTTAAGACTGATGAATTTCTCGACTTGATTCTCTTTGAGATCACCGCTTTGTAACAAGCCTTCAGAAACTTTAGTGCCTACGTATTCCTGAATTAAACCCTGTAGTTCGCCATTGAGATTTTGTTTTTTCTCCAAGAGACTAGCTACGGCGGGATGATTATCATTAAATCGTTGTCTTTCTTGGGACAACTCTCCTTCTGTAGTGCCAAGCTGTTCTAGGATGCTCTTAACTTGAGGTGTATTACCTAATTGAACAGTGGTGATTGCCTGTTTCAAGTTTAAGCCTATTTGATTTTGCAAACTATCAGCTTGAGCTTTCTTTCCTTGATAATCTGCACTGATGCCGGACATCTCGCGATTTAGAGTAGCAATTTCCGTTACCAGAGTTTTCTTTTCTTCTTGTAAGTCTACAATCTGATTTTTTTCATAGAAATCCTGTAAATTAGCTTCTAACCCTCCCAATTTATTTTCAATCTTGGGTATGGTACTAGAGATAAAACTATCGGCGCTAGCGGTGGCTGTTTTATTACTACGTACATGCTCCTCTACATAGACATCCATCAGAGTATTGACTACTTTAGAAGCGATGATTGGGTCAGGGTCTTTATACTCGATGGAGATGACATCACTACCCCCAACTATTTCGATCGCCAGTTTTTTTTCTAACTCTTTGACTTTGAGGGGCTCTCCCTGAGAATTTTCCAGCTTAAGTCTGTCTATTGTTTGCTGCAAGACTGGCTCTGAAACCATTCTCAGCTTTTCTGTGCTCAGAGGAGTTTGAGTATTAAGCAAGGAATCAAATTCATTAGTATTTTCTCCCAACTTCAGTAGCGCATTGGGAGTATTCTTTTTAAACAAAATTTTACCTTCGGATTTATAACTATCGTCTAAAAAGCTAGTCAAGAAGATAGTCGTTCCCACTGTAACCAAAAACACAGATAGGGCTGGCAACCAACGACGCTTAAGTTTGAGCAAATATTCTTCTACGTTGATATCAAATTCTGCTCGTCGATTGGGGTTAGAAGAGCTATCTCTCTGAAGGTTAGTCATAATTTGTATTCCTTAAAATATATGTAAAATAAATCAAATCGCTAGAATCTTCTCTAAAAACTCAAAAAAATATCTTAGTAATTACTGCTACTGTTATAAAGAATTTATAGTCCATTGGACAGGTGAATATTTTGAAGTTTTAGTAAAGTTAAGGCTGATCAACATGAAAATATTAACAAGAGCAGTGAAATCCTATTGGTACAAGTATGATTACTTAGATTTTGATCATCTTTTAACAGCTTAAATTATAAATATAGTTAAAAATATGCTTAGTTTAATTATAATTCTATTTTTTTGATGTGGCTGTTAGTTGCTAGAATCTAATTATTGTTTTTCAGACACAAATGAAAATCTGAAATTGACCAGAAAAAAGCCTGAAGGATACATTTAAGTATTAATAATTTAACTGATATTCCTGGATATTGATTAATCAATATCAAAACAAAAATATTTTAATTTGAATAGTTATTGTAATTGCTCTGTTTTTCTCTATATAGCTAAATGTTTGAATTTTGAGGCTTCAATCATTGTTAAGACTATTGTTGACAGCTAATTAATAAATGGTTTTGTACCAGGAATTAATTTTATGCTGTAATAACAATTGACGAAATATGACTATTGAGCAAGTGGAACAATAATCTAAGATAAAAATTAGCATTTTAGTATAATTGGAATATGGTTTTATACGTATAAATTACTAATTTTTTTGATTACAGCTAGTATTTACTATTTAATTCTTTAGCAATTTCCATGGCACTACCTAAATGTTCGGTTTCACAGATCATGGGTTTAGTAAAATTTGAGGCGATTGCAACTTGGTTTGTGACAGCAAGTATCTTGCTCATCAATTTAGAAAGTTCCTTAGCCAATAACGAGGGGGGCAAGACTATAGAAGGGCTTTCGGGTGGTTCTACAGATAGCCATGGCTGTGGTTTTATTGCTGACAGCCCAAGCTATAAAATGAATTTGAAAACCAAAATTGACTATCTGCGTTTTAGGGTGGAATCGACTGGAGGTCAGCCAACTTTGCTGGTAGTAGGTCCCAATTCTGAAGAGAGCTTTTGTGTTTTGGGGGATCAAAAATCGGGATTAGAACCAGAAATTTCCGGAGTGTGGGAAGCAGGTTATTACGAAATTTATGTTGGCGATCGCACTCAAGGACGACATAAGTTTATCTTAGATATTTCTACGAATAATTAGCTACTTTAAGAAAGAAGGGCTGTTTTGCTTGTTAAGTCTACTTTGGCTCCTCGCAAATGGGGCGGTTCAGCCAGTGCCGTAATGGCACATAAAACTCAATGGTTTTTTCATGACCTTTAATGGCAAAGCTAGTGGCTTGTTTGACACTGTTCTCTGCGTTAAGGAAGCTGTTGTCGCACATAGCCAATAAATATTTGGCTTAACAGTTGATTTTTCCATTTAATATGCTACTATGTATTTCGTGGCAAACAAGGAAATTCCTTGAAACGAAGAAAGGCTAACTGCTAAAAGTTAGCGCAACACTTGGGACTGTAGTTCAGCTGGTTAGAATGCCTGCCTGTCACGCAGGAGGTCGCGGGTTCGAGTCCCGTCAGTCCCGTTCACGCGGAATCCACTCAGTTATATCCTTGGTTCCTTTAACCGTTTTTCCCTGTTTGTGAGCTACTGGGTGACCGCAAAGAAGACATTTCATCTAGATTTTTCTATTAACTTTACTGTGTTTCCTGACTCATCCCACAGATTTTTGTTTCACTACCAAAATCTTATCGGGGAAACTGTACCCCGACATAGCCCATAAGACTGTCTCTCCCAGGGTTTGCGCCAAATAAATCGGCATGGGAAATATGATGCCACCGTAGACCCAACGTCAGTTGTCGTTGCTCCTTGAGCTTGATGTTGAATCCAGCACCAGCTTGGGGGGTAAAGTTAAAGCTAGCTCCTTTACTGGGAACATCACTAGTAGTACCCATTACTCCAGCCCCACCATCCACAAATAGTGACCAGTTAGACTTTCGCAGAAAATGCCAACGCATCAACAGAGCCAGGTTCAGACCCAGGGCATCATCATCAGGCTGGCTAAAATAAATGGTGTTTAACTCTAAATTGATACTATGTCCATCAAACAAAAATTTAGATAATCCCACCCCTGCCAAGACAAAACGCTGGGGAAAAGCTTCTTCTCGATCCAGAGTGGTTGCTACTGCCCCCTGAAGATACCAGTGTTTTTGCCCTTTCGTGCCAAATGCTGTTGCGGATGGTGGCGCAATATTGGGGGAATTCCCTTGTTCCCGTTGCCTGGGGGATGATTGAGGAGCAGCAGGCAGGTTAGTAGGATGTTGCAAGACCCTCTGTGGTTCGGGTTTCGAGGTTTCTTGCTGAAGCAACTGTGATGATTGAGAAGTTCCTGCCTGAGCTGCTGCTTTCAAAGGCGATCGCGAAGCGTAGGCGGGGCCTAATCGCAACATTGCCAACATCACCGTCAAGATTAGTATTGCACCGTGATAGATGTTATTTTTATTAGCTGTACCTTGTTGTCGGCGAAATATTGATGGCATTATTTATTTTCAATTATTTAATTCTAAAATTACACTGGAATTACAATTTATTCTGACTGGAGAATCGCTATATCTTAGCTTTACTAATATTAAATGTCTTATAAAAATTCTTTACAAATATCGAAGACAATTACAGTTTTTCTCGTAACAACTGTGATGTTACTGGGCTTATTTTTTCGTCTGAGTAATTTGTCAAATAAGGTATTTTGGGTCGATGAAGTTGCTACAGCAGTCCGAGTTTCGGGATATACGATTGCCGAGGTTACTGATAATTTATTACAACAAGGTGTAGTTGATCGCAAGACCTTGCTATCATATCAAACTATCAATTCCGAACGAACTTTTAGTGATAGTCTCAATGCCCTAACTAAAAGCCCTGAACATGCGCCACTTTACTTCCTGCTGACTAGATTATGGGTGCAGTGGTGGGGTCACTCGATCTGGATCATGAGAAGTCTTTCAATTGTTTTTAGCCTGCTTTGTCTACCTTGCATCTACTGGCTATGCCAGGAATTATTTAAGCGATCGCCAATTAGCTGGCTAGCTGTCGGCATTATGAGTATCTCACCCTTTTATGTGGCATATGCTCAGGAAGCCCGTCCCTATAGTCTTTGGACAGTGGGTATTCTGTTGATGGGGGCTAGTTTTTTGCGCGCTATCAGATTAAACACTACATCAACATGGTCGATTTATGGTTTGTGCTTAATTCTTGGTTTTTATACTTCATTGTTTTCTAGTTACATTGCTTTTTCTCAGGGCATATATTTACTATTAAATCTTACTAAGCAACGACTATTTATAATCAAGAACTATCTAATATCATTAAGTATTTCTTTGCTGGCTTTTTTACCTTGGATTTGGGTGATTATTAATCATTTGGACTTACTTCAAGATAATACTAGTTGGATGAGAGATAATTTTAGTGTTGCCGATATTATTGCAGTTTATATTGGGACAAATTTATTGATTTTTGGTGATTTACCTCTGTCGCCAGATTCTAATCCAATTCAAATTGCGATTGCTTTAGTAATTATTGTGATTGGTTTACTAGGAGGCACAAAAATCTATCCACGCTGGAAAAATAAACCAGCTAAGTTCGTCTTCTGCTTATTAATTTCGCTGACTGTCTGGTTACTAACTAAATATATTTATCTAGACTGGATAACGATCATTGGCGCATTAGTAGCAATTTGTATTTTAAGTTTGTCGGCCTATTCTCTTTATTATTTAATTATCAAAACCCATTATGATCGCTGGCTCTACATTATTTGTATGATGCTAGCTCTTCCCCTGCCTTTACTACTTGCAGATATTGTTAACCAAGGTCAGAGTTCCACTACCCCGAGATATTTAATTCCTTGGCAATTAGGGATCATCATCGCGGTTGCCTACACTTTAGACAGCAAACTAAATAATCAAAATTATCAGCATCATCAACAGCCGAAATTTTGGCAGTTAACGATCATTGCTTTTCTTTTATTGGGCATTTTTTCTGATGTGCGAAATCTAAGCCTATCCCCATTTTATCAAAAGGGTAGAAATGTCAATAATCCAGCGATCGCTAAAATTATTAATCACCATCATTCGACCTTAGTCATGCTGGAATCTACAGAATTAATGGATGCAGTCTCTTTAGCTTATTCTTTAATACCTGAAGTTAAATACAAAGTAATTACTCTTCAAGAGAACTTGCATTTATATTTAGATGAATTCAACGATCAATTCGATCATTTCTTTCTGTTAAAGCCGACTAAACAATTAACCCAAAAATTAAATCAAGATCCCCAAATTGTATTTCAAAAAGTATATAAATCTCCTGTATTTAGTGTTAATGAATTTCCTCTAGATTTATGGAGTATTAAACGTCTGATGTGAATTAAAAACTCCGAACTCCGAATTCCGAATTCCGAACTAATCGTCTAAAATATCCAATACTGCTTTAGAATTCAATTTGTTTTTAAACCAAATTAATTTATTGGGTAAATCAGTAAATTTCACCCCTGCTTTCTCTAAATTAAGTCTTTCGGAAACAGCGAGAATTAGATTGTCAGTGTCGCCATTCCGCACCTGATAAAATTTCTTTTGTAAATATTCTGGTCGCCAGTAGCCGACAATTTCCAGTAAATATTCTCGACCATCGGGGTGGACTAAACGAAAGTCGGGAATCATGACGCTACCAGGCAGCGGAATCAGATCTACTTCCCTTTCTAAGCGCCATTCGGTCTTGGCTTTTGCCCAGCTTTTGGCAAAGGAAGCTTCTAGCATACTGTCATAGGGTTTGCCTGGGGGATAATGAGAAACTAGCTCACAGCGATCGCTAGTTAAAACAAATTTCCCTGTTTTGGTATTACCTGAATATTGATCGCGGTTTTGCAGCTTTGCCTGGAGACTCCATTTGGTAACATGAAGGAGAGCAGGAATCATCTTCGCTAAGGCTAGTCCATAGCGGGTGCTAGCTTTGAATAAACTGGCGGGGCCATCCATCGTCAAGGTAAACCCCGTATCCGCATCGCCCTCTATATACGCCATCAGTTGAAATAACTTGATGTAGCGAAATAACAGCTTATATTCCCCTGGATCATTGCGATGAGCATTGATCACTACACTGCTAGCACGATAGAAAATTCCCTGTACCTGGGACAGGTTATAACGATGGAGTAAAGATTCGGGGACAGGGGCTTCAAACTGAGTTAAAACTCGATTTTCTAGCAAGTCTGCATATAATCCTGTTTCAATTTCTTGGCGAGATACAGGACGCTGTAATTCCGACTCCAAAGAATGGGCAACGACATCTAAAGTATCACTCCGACGTTCTGGTAATGCTACGGTTTTGGCAGCTTCCGAGAAGACTCTTTGCCTAAGTTCCAGTGGTTCGAGGGGACTGATAATGTCAAAAGTAGAGAAAGTATTGTGGAGTATATGAGCCAAGCCTCTTTTGAGTCGATAGTCTGGACTGTCTCCTTCCAATTTTAATAAGCGTCGGTCTAATTCTCCTTGGGTTTGACCAACACAGTCCTGGAAACAATCAATAATTTCCGTGGCGATCGCTAAATTACGGTTATCAATTCCTAACTTTTTAGGTATTATTGTTTCCCCGTTGCGTTTATATATAAGTAGGTCGCTTTTTAGCATCAAATTTTGGCATCAAAGAATTTTAGTTAACCTTTTGGACAGGAGTATCAGGGGTATCAGTAATGTATCAGTCCTTAGAATGTCGTCCAGATAGCCATCGAGAATGGTATCAAAGAGGCAATAAGCTCCGGGGAGAAGGCTACTATCATGAAGCCTTAACTAGCTACGAACGGGCTTTGAATTATCAACCGCAGGACTATTGGTCATGGTATCGCAAAGGGGTCGTCCTTGAAGCTTTGGGTCATTACCACGAAGCAATTAATAGTTTTACTCGCGCCTCGACAATTGAGCCAGAAAACTATTGGTCATGGTACGAACAGGGTTGTATTCATTTTACCGAGTTTGGTCAATATCAAGAGGCGATCGCCTGTTTTAACCAGGCACTTAAACTCCGCCCCCAAGATTACTGGGCAACCTATCGGTTAGGAGAGTCCTATCGTCACCTGGGACAGTATGAGCAAGCCTTAGACTACTATGATCAAGCATTAAAACTACGTCCAGATGATTTTTGGGCTTATTATCGTCGGGGAGAAGCGCTGCAACATCTGGGAAAACTAGAGGCAGCCTTGATTAGCTATCAACGGGCTTGTGACCTTGAGCCAGATGATCATTGGGGATGGTATCAACAAGGATGTTGCTATGCCGCCTTGAACAATAGAAACTGGGCAATTATCTGTTTAGAAAAGGCGATCAACCTTTACCCCGTCAAGTATTTATCCTTAGCAATTAAATCAGAAACCTGGTCAGATTTTCGTCGTCAACCAGGCTTCCAGTTATTAATTACGAATAAGAGTTCGCAATTCTGCTATGAGCAAACGTATGAGGAACGTATGCGCAATATATGAGCAACCTATGAGCAAAGCCTTTAATCAAGTGTGTTAATCTGTGCTGATGATATTTAGATTAGCTTGATAAACTAGTAAATCTATGGCTTGGTTAAGCAAAAAGACAGTTACAAGATTAGTGATTTTTTTATTGGCGGTAGGGTGTCTCCAGACCTTTAACCGAGAGAACTTATCCTTGGCTGGGGAGGTCAAGGGGAGTCCTGAAGCTTTAAGTCCTAGTACTCTGATTCCCGACACTCTGATTCCTGAAACGGAGGATGGCAGAGCATATCGTCAAATTGTTAACTATGCCGATCGCCATAATTTAGCCCAGGAATCTATGGGTCAGATTATGCAAACTGTTGCCGATCAGCTTTTGGGAGCAGAGTATCAAGCAGGGTTACTCGACCGAGAGCCGCAAGAAAGTTTGTTTGTTTCTCTAAAAAAGTTTGATTGTTTCTTATTTATCGAGACGGTATTGGCGATCGCCAATAATCTTAAACAGCAAGATTACAGTTACCAAGCCTTGACTCATAAAATCGAAGATCAGCGCTATTGGAACGGCAAAATGAACGGATATTGTAGCCGTTTGCATTACTTTTCTGATTGGATTGAAGATAATACCCGCAGAGGCAATGTTCAGAACATTACCCAACAACTGGGTGGAATTGATGCTGTTAAAAAAATTAATTTTATGACTACCCATCGGAGTAGTTATCCCAATCTAATTCAAGGAGATTTAAACTTTCAATGTATCGCTAGAGTCGAAAATAATTTATCTAGCACCTTTAACTATATTCCTACACAAAATATTGACCAGACATACCCACAATTGCAACCAGGGGATATTATTGGCGTAGCTACC
>JBJOPG010000136.1:0-11166 GCA_046050865.1 Cyanobacteriota bacterium | reverse complement strand
CATAACCTTTGCTGATGTGGCAGGGGTAGATGAGGCAAAACAAGAATTACAAGAGGTCATCGATTTTCTGCAAAACGGCGATAAATACCGTAGAATTGGCGCTAAAATCCCCAAAGGAGTCCTCTTGGTTGGTTCTCCAGGGACAGGTAAGACTCTCCTGGCCAAAGCAGTGGCAGGGGAAGCAGGGGTGCCGTTTCTCAGTATGTCTGGTTCGGAATTTGTTGAACTATACTGTATTGTCTTCATTGACGAGCTAGATGCCATCGGTAAGTCACGGGGTAACAATCCTAACGGGGGCAATGATGAACGAGAGCAAACTCTCAATCAGCTATTGACGGAAATGGATGGCTTTGATGGTAACGAAGGGGTAATTTTGATCGCTGCTACCAATCGTCCCGAAATCCTCGACCCTGCTTTGCGTCGTCCTGGCAGATTTGATCGACAGGTATTAGTCGATCGCCCTGATAAAAGTGGCAGAATTGCCATCTTGCAAGTTCATGCTCGTCAGGTGATTTTGGGAGAAGATGTAAATCTAGAAGAAATTGCCACCCAGACGGCGGGTTTTGCGGGGGCAGATTTAGCCAACCTGGTTAATGAAGCGGCATTGCTTGGGGCACGGCATAATCGTCAAGCGGTTTTGATGGCAGACTTTGGGGAAGCCTTTGAACGGGTAGTGGCTGGACTAGAAAAGCGATCGCGGGTACTGACGACCCAAGAACGCCAAACCGTAGCCTACCATGAGGTTGGTCACGCTTTGGTGGGTGCCTTGATGCCTGGTGGGGGTAAAGTAGCGAAAATTTCGATTGTGCCTCGCGGTCTAGGAGCATTAGGCTATACCTTACAAACTCCGGAAGAAGATCGTTTCTTACTGCTAGAAGATGAGCTAAGGGGAAAAATTGCCACGTTGCTAGGAGGTAGAGCAGCAGAATTGGTAGTCTTCAATAAGATTTCGACTGGTGCGGCGGATGATATCCAAAAAGCGACAGCATTGGCTGAAAAAGCTATCACTCAATACGGCATGAGTACCGTTGGGCCGATCGCTTTTGCTCAGGATGAAGGACAATTTTTAACTAACTCCACTTCTAGACGTACTGTCAGCGGGGAAGTAACGGCAGAGATAGATCGTCTAGTACAACAAAACATCCATCAAGCCTACGAAATGGCGCAGAAGATTCTAAAACTCAACCGTAGTTTATTGGAATCTACTACTCAAATACTATTAAAACAAGAGGTATTAGAAGGTAGTCAATTAAGCAAGGTTTTGACACAGGTGAAGGCACCTCCTGAGTTGTCAGGGTTTTTAAATAGTCGTTAGTCGTTAGTTTTTAGTTCTTGTGGTTCACAGGATTAATTAAGCAAAAAAATGGGAGAGAGGCGATCGCTAAATGGATCTGACTTTCTCTCCCAGACATGATCTATCAATTGATTAATTATCAGCAGGATCAGATACAGGTGTGGCAGTAGCATTTTCCTGAGCAATAATTGCGCGTTTTTTGCGTTTAATTGTGAGATAACGAATTGCATCTTCGCTCAACCGCATCATTCTTTCCAACGGTGCGTTTTGGCTGCCGTCAGCATCATAGTTCATCTGCACGTAAATACCGTCTAAATATTTACCCACGGGGTAAGCAAGTCTTCTTTTACCTTTGACTTGCACCTCCATATTCTCTGCACCATTCTCGGTGAGGTAGCTTTGATATTTAGTAACAGCTTCTCCCACCTGATCTTCCGATAGATCGGGACGGAGGATATACATTAACTCGTATTTGTTGCTCACTTTAATTATTCTCCTTGTGGACAAAATGGCTTCTGATGAGAAGCAAGGAATTATAATCTTACTATTACTTGCTGATGAATTACCAGAACTTTGTCATGAGTATGGCAGATTCGCCTGAAATTAAGCTCTCGCAAGGCTACAAGGTTGGCTTAAACATCCGAGGGTAAACAATAGCGAACTTTAAGAGTATGATTTCGTAGTAACGAATAATTTGAAGTTTGATCTAGCTATGGCACAACGCTATGTCCGTATTAAAACTAATCGCGAGCAGATTTATTATGGTGTGCTGATGGCAAATCGTAGTGTATTAGTCTACGATGCTCCACCGTGGTTAAATGGGCAGGAAACAGATATCGTGCTGGAGTTAGATACCTATCAGTTACTTGCTCCCTGTGTCCCCTCCAAAATTATTGCGGTGGGGAAAAACTATCTCAAACACGCAGCAGAGATGGGGACTCCTGTCCCCGAAGAACCCCTATTATTTCTCAAGCCCCCCACTACGATTGTGGCAGACACCCAAAACATTAACTATCCAGTGCAGTCTCAACAGGTAGATTATGAGGGAGAATTAGCTTTGATTATTGGCGATCGCCTGAGTAAAGCCAACCCGGAACAAGCAGCGAAGAGTATCTGGGGCTACACCATTGCCAATGACGTAACCGCGAGGGATCTGCAAAGAAAAGATAATCAGTGGACAAGAGCTAAGGGATTTGACACATTTTGTCCTTTAGGGCCTTGGATTGTCCGAGAATTGAGTGTGGAAGCCAAAATTCAAACCTTCCTTAATAGCGACCATCTCCCCCGACAAGCCGCTACAATTAGCGACATGGTTTTTAGCCCTGATGTCCTGGTTGCCTATATTTCCCAAATCATGACTTTATTTCCTGGAGATGTGATTCTCACAGGGACTCCCGAAGGAGTTGGTTCCCTAAAATCGGGAGATGTGGTGAGAATTGAGATTGAAGGTATTGGCTCTCTCTCGAATCAGGTGGTTTAATTTGTGCGGCAAACTTGAATATACTTGAGTATATTTTATCTTGGTAGCTGACTATGGGCAGCAGCGGAGACCGTAGGAATTTCAGGATAGCGACCCAAAGCGCACTCGACCATGCAAAACAGGCTGGCACCAGTAGCAATAATAAACACTGGTCCTCCTAATATTGCAAGTCCCCCCAAAGTACTAAAAATAATTGCAAATAAAGAAATAGCAATCCCAAATAGGATCGATTGCAAAGTGTTAAAACGAATAAAGTAAGAAATTCGTTCGTTCTGGACTACTGCTAAGAATAAAACAAAAAACACTACTAAACTACCTAAACCGAGGGGAATAATTGCATTGAAAATACCGTAGAGGAAGGATATCGGCAAGAGGATTAATTGTAAGAAGCTAAAGATAGGAGCTAAGGCAGGAATTTGCACCATTAAACCCGTTCCTAGAGCCATAGCATCATAGATGGCGAATAAATATACCGCTGCTCCAAAAAAACGATCTTTAACATCGGCTGAACCAAACTTTGCCATATCAAGGGTTCTCCTGAAATTACATAAATAAATCAAATAAATTAAACTAAATGTCTAGTAACGTCTAGATATCATCAGTATAACCAATTAGATTAACTTACCCAGGCAACGTTAAAACCCATCTGACACTGATAAACTTGGGCTTGTCTTGATGTTTGTTGTGGGGGGAGTTTACTACAGCCCAGTTTGCTATCACGCCATCGAGGTAAACCACTTTGGTCTGACATCAAACAATTTTGACACACTTGTTTAGGGGATAAGATTTGCTGGTCTACAATCATAACTATCATGAGATTGATCCTTAAACATCAGCCATATTAGATAATTCTAATTCGCTTTTCCTGATCCTTACACATCAATGAGTGGGGAACTCAGTTAAATTGATAGTTTTCAAGGGGACACTGAATTAGATAGCATAGATAATACTTATTTAACATGACAGAATCAAACAGAATCAACTAGTGAATCAAACTAATTTAGATTTCCTCCTAGAGACAGATCCCGAAATCGCGGAAATTATTGACTTGGAATTGGGTCGTCAGCGATCGCATTTAGAACTAATTGCCAGTGAAAATTTTACTTCTCCTGCGGTCTTAGCTGCCCAAGGTTCAATTCTGACAAATAAATATGCCGAAGGTTTGCCAGGAAAACGCTACTATGGCGGTTGCGAATTTGTAGACCGTGCCGAACAGCTAGCAATTGACCGTGCCAAACAATTATTTGGAGCGGAGATGGCAAATGTGCAGCCCCATTCAGGTGCTCAGGCAAACTTTGCAGTCTTTTTAACGTTGCTCGAACCAGGAGACACCATTATGGGGATGGACTTGTCCCACGGTGGTCATCTCACCCATGGTTCTCCAGTGAACGTTTCAGGAAAATGGTTTAAGGTGGTGCAGTATGGCGTCAACCAAGAGACAGAACAGCTAGATTTTGAGCAGATTAGAGCCTTGGCGTTGAAAGAACGTCCCAAGTTAATTATCTGCGGTTATTCCGCCTACCCTCGCACTATTGATTTTGTTAAGTTTAGAGCCATTGCTGACGAAGTTGGCGCCTATTTACTAGCTGATATTGCCCATATTGCTGGTTTGGTAGCCACAGGACACCATCCGAACCCTGTTCCCTATTGTGATGTGGTCACCACTACTACCCATAAAACCCTCAGAGGCCCTAGAGGGGGCTTGATTCTGACTCGCGACCCTGAACTGGGCAAAAAACTCAACAAGTCAGTCTTCCCTGGTACTCAAGGGGGCCCATTAGAACACGTGATTGCAGGTAAAGCCGTCGCCTTTGGGGAAGCCCTTAAGCCAGAGTTTAAAGATTACTCAGGTCAGGTAATTGCGAATGCTCAATCCATGGCGGCAACTTTCAAAGCCAGAAACTTTAAGTTAGTATCTGACGGTACAGATAATCATCTTATTTTGGTTGACCTCCGTAGTATTGGCATGACAGGTAAAAAAGGTGATGCTTTGGTTAGTCAGGTAAATATTACCGCTAATAAAAACACGGTGCCTTTCGACCCCGAATCACCCTTTGTGACCAGTGGACTGCGCTTGGGTTCTCCTGCCATGACCACTAGAGGTATGGGGGCGACAGAGTTTCAAGAAATTGCTAACATTATTGCTGACAAACTACTCAGCCCCGAAGATGTGGCTGTACAACAAGACTGTTTAGCTCGAGTGGCGGCCTTATGCGATCGCTTTCCCCTTTATCCTTATCTAAAAATCCCTGTACCTGCCAAGATATAGGAGTATGGTGAGGAAGAAGCAATGGGATCATGCCAGCCAAACTTGAGATCCTCAAAAAGTACACCCTATACTCTCCTGGAATTTAAACCCAGATGCCTGTTGAACTGTATCATCTGATTGCTTTTCTCACCTCTGTCACCGTTGTCTTATGGACGATACCCGATGTCAAAACTTTGGGGTTGAAATTGGGTATCGTAGATCGACCAAACGCCAGGAAGATTCACCAAAAACCCGTTGTCCGTGTGGGTGGGGTTTCAATTTTTGCCGGCACGATCACAGCTTTAGTTATTGTCTGGTTACTAGGAGGATTTTCTGCCCTAGCTCCTGATAAAACTACGGAAGTCTGGGCGGTAATTATTGGCAGTATTTTATTTTTTGGTATTGGTTTTGCCGATGATCTGTTTAATCTCACCCCCATTTCGCGGTTATTAATGCAAGTGGTAGTAGCTACGGGCTGTTGGTATCTGGGAGTCAGGATCGATTTTGTCTCCTTTCCTGTTTATTCTTTGATTAAAATCTATTGGCTAAGTCTTCCTGTGACCGTAGTCTGGCTGGTGGGGATGGCAAATGCGATTAACTGGATTGATGGGGTTGATGGTTTGGCGGCAGGGGTTGCAGGAATTGCGGCATTTGTGATGTTAGTGGTTACTTTATTTATGGATCAGTCTGCGGCTGGTTTAATTGCAGCAGCTATGGCAGGAGGAGCACTAGGGTTTTTGCGTTATAACTTCAATCCCGCCCAGATTTTTATGGGAGATGGAGGAGCATATTTTATGGGCTTTACCCTGGCAGCAGTAGGGGTAATTGGTTTGGTTAAAACCACTGCCATTACCGCTGTTCTTTTACCCTATCTAATCCTAGCGGTGCCGATCCTCGATATGTCTGCGGTAATTTTTTCTCGCATTAGTAAAGGAAAATCTCCTTTTATTGCTGATAAAAGCCATCTCCATCACTGGTTGCTCAAAACGGGAATTTCCCAACGCCAGACCGTATTGTTTATTTATACCTTAACTTTTTGGGTTGGTAGTTTGGCTCTGGGTTTTTCTAATATTCCTAGTGGTTGGGGTTATGCCATTGGTGCATCAATGCTCTTGGCTTGGCAACTATGGCAGGTGGGGCAAGTTTGGAAAGAAAGACGGAGAATTCTTAACAATATTAGTGAATCAGATCAATGAGTGCCGAAGTTATTTGTGTTGGGACAGAATTACTTTTAGGGGATGTTCTAAACACCAACTGCCAATATTTAGCTCAAGAATTAGCTACTTTAGGGATTCCTCACTACTATCAAACTGTGGTGGGGGACAACGTCGAGCGTATCCATCAAGTAATTGCGATCGCCCTACAGCGCTCCTCGATTCTCATCTTTACGGGTGGTTTAGGTCCAACTCCTGATGATTTAACCACAGAGACTATTGCCAGTTTCTTTGACACTCCCATGTACGAAGATGGGGCAATTTTACAAGATATTGAACATAAATTTGCTTTAGTCAGGCGAATTATGTCTCCCAGTAATCGCAAACAGGCGCTTATTCCCCAAGGTGCGAGCACCCTCCCTAATCCGACAGGAACAGCCCCTGGCATAATTTGGCAGCCCCAGTCGGGTCTTACTATCATGACCTTCCCAGGAGTGCCTTCAGAGATGTATCGTATGTGGCAAGATACTGCTGTTCCCTTTCTTAAAAGCCAAGGTTGGGGAAAAGATACGATCTATAGTGAAATGATGCGCTTTCGGGGCATTGGTGAGTCGGCTTTGGCGGAGAAAGTAGCTCACCTGTTTGATGCTCAGAATCCCACCGTTGCTCCCTATGCAGGTCAAGGGGAAGTTCGCCTGCGGATATCTGCTAAAGCAAGTTCTCTAGAAGCCGCCTCCACCATGATTCGACCCGTCGCCGAAGAAATTAAGCAGATTGCAGGGTTAGACTATTTTGGCAGTGATCAAGAGACCCTCCCCTCCGTAGTGGGCAAATTACTAATTCATGCTCAACAGACTCTGAGTGTTGCGGAGTCCTGCACTGGCGGAGGCTTGGGGGCAATGTTAACCGAGACCCCTGGTAGCTCTCACTATTTTTGGGGCGGCATCATCGCTTATAGCAACCAAGTGAAGCAAGCTTTTTTAAAGGTAAACGGTCAGGATTTAGCTGACTATGGGGCAGTGAGCGCCACTATAGCAAAACAGATGGCTTTAGGAGTAAAGGAGCGTTTACAAACTGACTGGGGAATTAGTATTACTGGTATTGCAGGGCCAGGAGGAGATACCCCAAATAAACCCGTAGGGCTAGTATATATTGGTCTAGCTACCCCTGAAAATGAAAGTTTTAGTTATGATTACCGTTTTGGTCACCAGAGAGGTCGAGAGCTAGTGCGCTATCTCAGCTCTTGTACGGCTCTTGATCTGCTACGGCGTAGTTTGCTTAAACGTAGCTAGTTTGCTGCTATTTGTCTGGAATTAAATCTATAAGTTTAAATCTAGTTTGGCTCGACTATGAAGCCAATCATAAATTCGGTCTAGCTCTTCGAGAGTTACCAAGCCATATTGCCACAGAATCATGGGAATAGGAGCAGGATGATCAGCCACAGATCGTTGAACGATCTCAATGGAATCATTGGATAGGGCTAATTCTTCTTTGAGAAACTTGATAAAAGTGGCATATATAGCTGGTTTCATGATGTTTACCTTCTTGTTCGACTGTCAAATTAGGTCATATGTAATTTTAATGACTGAAAAGTGCAATTTTGACTGTTAATTCTCCCAAGAGAATATTTTGCCATTATTGAATATTTTCTAAGTCTTACCCGTGTTTTTAATCACCAAAAGATTAATTTTAAACTTGAGACCTCAATCTTTTGCTTTAAGCCAAACAGCATACCAATGTATTGTGTTTTTAAAGCGAGAACAAGGGCGATCAAAAATCTTGAGTCTTAATCATGACACACATATTCTGATACGTAAAAACACTTAATTAAACTATGTGCTGAATCAAGATCAGCTTGGCTGCTGCTGCTAGAGGGCTTTACAAGCTTTTCCCCTAATAGATCAGGGCAAGCATTTGAAAAAATCTAAATAAAGTCTTTATATTTTTGACATAAATTGTCCTAGTTTTGTTATTTTAGGTTTAAAGTTTTTTAGATTAAGCATTTTTGGCGATCGCCAATCACGTTTGCCAATCAAAATTATTCTCGTAAGACATAGCCAATTCCGCGGACAGTTTGAATTAGTCGTTTGTGATTTTGACTTTCTATTTTGAGCCGCAAGTAGCGAATATAAACTTCGATGACGTTAGATTCGCCACGATAATCGTAGCCCCAAACATTTTCAATAATTTCTTCTCTAGTCATTACCTGTTGAGGATTGGACATCAGATACTTAAGTAATTCAAACTCTTTCATCGTCAATTCAATGACCTGCTCTCCCCTCATTGCCTTGCGAGTACTTAAATCTAAAATCAACTCGCCAAATCTCAACTGATCAGGAACGTCTGTTTCTGTCTGAAGATATAGGTTGATCTGTTCCAGTAACTTATCTTTCTGATAGGGTTTCAATAGGTAGTCATCTGCGCCCGCTTCCAGACAAGCAACCCGCTCGGCAACAGTCTCTTGCTCCACTAGCATCAGTACTGGGATATGTTCCCCTGCATGACGTAATTGGCGACATAGATCAAAACCAAATTTTCCTGTAAAAGCACGGTCAACAATTACCATTGCTGGTTGATGATTACTTAATTTCGACCATCCTTTTTGAGCTGTTTCCACTACAGGCTGATAACCTAAAATTTTGAGATCGAGACTTGCCTGTTGGGCAAAAATATCATCCGTTAGCAGCAGAATCGATGAATCAGCAATGCTAGTACTGTATTTATTTACCAAGATTTACACTCCTAGGATAATAATCAGGTTAATGCTTACTTTAAGGTAATTCTACCGATGTCGGTTTAGCGATATGGGGTAGTCCCCAGCCCAGTTTTTCCCGTAGGATACGAAAAAATTCAGGCGATCGCAGACGAATAAAGCGTGCGGGATAGATAGATTTCTCGACTAAAATATGGTCATCAGGCAGGATATAACAGCCGCCATTGCCATCCACGACCATCACCATGCGGTTTGGCGTAGCGGGAAAAACTTTGACGGATTCGCGATCGCTAAACACCAGGGAGCGAGAAGCCAAGGAATGGGGACAAATCGGAGCTAGCTGTAACACAGGAATGTCAGGGGTCAACACCGGCCCTCCCGCACTCAAAGCATAAGCGGTAGAACCAGTAGGGGTAGAAATGATAATCCCATCTGCTGCCACATCCACAGGGGCGTGATCGCCAATTTTTACTTCAAAATGGCACATACTGGTCAAAGGTTCCCGGTGCAAAACCATTTCATTGAGGCTAAGAGCCTCCCACAACAAAGTATCGTGACGAAATACTTTTACCACCAACATGGTACGTTCTTCGATCTGATATTCTCCCGCAATCAGCTTTTCTAGGTCTTCGCTGAGATGGCTCAGATAGCTTTCGGTTAAAAAGCCCATATGTCCTGTGTTAACAGTTAGCAAAGGAATGTCATAGGGAGCGAGTTGCCGAAATGCCGATAGAACAGTGCCATCTCCCCCTAAGACAATTGCAAACTTAATATCTGGATCAAAGTTAGCTGGGGTTAACTGCTCGATGGGAGTATGACCCGCAGGATGATCAGGAGTCGCATATTCTAAAATTCCTCCTCCCCCAGTCGCCATACGCACATCCCAGCCAATAGCAGTTAGCTTTTCGGCAATTTCTGAGGCTACTTTACAGGCGATCGGCTTAATATCATTATAAACAACGCCGGCTTTGGGCTTTGGCACAACTAATTACTATCCCGTACTAATCTGGTCTTGATCTTGAAAGTTTTTGAGCTATTGTTATTGAATCCTAAAGTTATAAGTAAACCATAAACCATAACTATAACTCTGGAGCAAAATCAAATATATCTATAAAAATAAGCCCCCCTTAAAGAGGAGCCTATTGACTAGATCTTATCTATTCCAGGAAAAAAGTCTCAATTTACTTTACTTCCTTAGATGAAGTACAAAGGTGCTGATTACAGCGCATTACCACGAGGTAATACTTCTTCAGGGAATTCAAAGTTTTCTTGTGGTTGGTCTTGGGTTGCCATCCATGCTCTTAGACCTTCATTGAGCAAGATGTTTTTGGTATAAAAAGTTTCAAATTCAGGATCTTCGGCTGCTCTCAACTCTTGTGAGACGAAATCGTAGGCACGCAAGTTCAAAGCAATCCCGATAATCCCAATACTTGCCATCCATAGTCCAGTTACGGGTACGAATAACATGAAGAAGTGTAACCAGCGTTTGTTGGAGAAGGCAATCCCGAAAATCTGTGACCAGAAACGGTTTGCTGTCACCATACTGTAGGTTTCTTCTGCTTGTGTTGGCTCAAACGCACGGAATGTGTTTGCTTGTCCACCATCATCAAACAGAGTGTTTTCGACTGTTGCTCCGTGAATCGCACAGAGTAATGCTCCACCAAGTACACCTGCTACTCCCATCATGTGGAAGGGGTTGAGGGTGAAGTTATGGAATCCTTGCACAAACAGGATGAAACGGAAGATTCCCGCTACTCCCAAGCTGGGCGCAAAGAACCAGCTGGATTGTCCTAAAGGATAGAGTAAGAATACTGATACGAACACGGCAATCGGTGCGGAAAAAGCGATCGCATTGTAAGGACGAATCCCCACTAGACGCGATATTTCAAACTGACGCAGCATAAAGCCAATCAGCGCAAATGCTCCGTGTAGTGCTACGAATGCCCACAATCCACCGATTTGACACCAGCGGGTGAAACTCCACCCTGCTTCTGGTCCCCATAAAAATAACAGGGAGTGTCCCATGCTGTCGGCTGGGGTTGATGTGGCTACGGTTAGGAAGTTGCATCCTTCAAGATATGAACTAGCTAAACCGTGAGTGTACCAGCTAGTTACGAAGGTGGTGCAGGTTAGCCAACCACCGATTGCCATGTAGGCACAAGGGAAGAGTAAGATACCCGACCATCCTACGAATACGAAGCGATCGCGCTTGAGCCAGTCGTCTACGGCATCAAAGATACCGCGCTTGGCTGGTGCGCGTCCTACTGCTATTGTCAT
>JBJOPG010000135.1:0-11002 GCA_046050865.1 Cyanobacteriota bacterium | reverse complement strand
AAAAAACATAATTTCAATCAATCTGAAATTATGTGGGTGATGACGTGGCGATTGGTTGAAAAGTAGAGTATATTCTGAAGCGGAGAGGTTACTAATCAAGTAATTTTATTAATAATAAGTGAATTTAAGTACAGGTTTAACTTCTATTAATTTAATGATTTGCCAAGTAGACTTAAGTTAAGTGTGACTTTTCGTAGATAGCGTGTTATGAGTAAAGTTCTAATCGTAGAAGATAGTCTGGCGCAGAGACAAATGATTTCTGATCTCCTGAAAGGTAGCGGTCTTAAAGTAACGGTTGCTTGTGATGGAGTAGAAGCTTTAGAGCATCTAGAAACATTGAGTCCTGACATAGTAGTGATGGACATCGTTATGCCTAGAATGAACGGCTATGAGTTATGTCGTCGCCTAAAATCAGATCCCAAAACGCAAAATGTTCCCGTGGTCATGTGTTCTTCCAAGGGTGAAGAATTTGACCGTTACTGGGGCATGAAGCAAGGTGCAGATGCTTATATAGCTAAACCTTTCCAGCCAGTTGAACTGATTGGAACAGTTAAACAGTTGCTTCGAGCTTAAATCAAGACTAGCATCTTGGTTTAGTGTGGTTAGCAGTCTGTAAATGGTATTTGCAGTATTTACAACAAAATTTTATGGTTACTAATCCAGAACTATATACCGAAAATGGTCTAGATCTATCTCTAGACATCAAGCCTTTAGAAAATCCAGAGGGAGAACTACATCTACGTTTTTATTTGCCGTCAGGAGAAGCTTGTGCTTTCCCTGCCACAGGTATAGCTGAGGTTATGCAGCAAACTCCCGATCAGATTGCCCCAATCCCCAATGCTTCTCCTTTACTATTGGGAACTATTAATCTGAGGGGTCGAGTAATTTGGGTTGCTGATTTAGGTCAGCTTTTGGGAGATAGTGTCGCCTTAAAAACCGATCGTCCAACCATTCCCGTGATTGCCATTGAAGATCAAGAACAAATTATTGGCTTGGCGATTGATAGCATTGGGGAAATGGACTGGTTGGATGTCGAACAATTAGGAATTCAGCAGTCTCCCACAGAGGTCATGGCTCCTTTTGTCCAAGCTCAATGGCAAACTGATGACGAAAGCAAAATCCTAGTTAACTTATTAGATCCAGTCAGAATTTTACGGTCAGCACGATGGGCAGCCTGAAAATATCAGGATAATTAATCTCGGTTCAAGTTAAAACTTATACTTATTGAGCATTATTTGAGAAAGCAGCATCATGTTGTTTTTCTTTATTACTTATATAAACTGACCGTCATTGTAGAGTCAGAGGCCTAGAGGTAAGGACTCATCAGTACAAGCAATAAAAATTTAGATTTAATTGGCACAAAGCATCATGGCATCAGGAACTAATTATTCTCAGGAATACGGACAAGCAGAAAAAGCTTATTTAGAAAGTAATTTCGCTCAAGCAGCAGAAATAATCGATCATTTAGCCGATGAATTTCCCAATGATCCAAATGTCTTGTTGCTACGGGGTCATATCTATTGCTATGGCTTTCAAAACTACGATGTGGCAAAACAACTTTATGAAAATGTTCTGAGTTTAAGTGATGCGAACGAGCTACTCGACTTTGCCCGTAGTGGAATTGAACAAATAGAACAGCTGCAGGAGCAGTTATTGGATGAAGAATCTTTCCCTCGGGCAGATTTAGACTATGAAAGCGAGCCGAGGGAGTTGGACTTTCCTGACGAGCAGGCTTATGAAGAAGGTTTTGAAGGTGATAATGACAATTTTACTGCTCACCAGAATGATGAAGTTGATTTAGAAGACGCTGCGGTGGATTCCAATCCCAACCACAGCTTTATTTCCAGTGTTGAAGAACTGGAAGATATTGAAGAACTGGAAGATATTGAAGAACTGGAAGATATTGAAGAATTTCAGGATGTTGAGCACAATCCTTTCCAGCAAACAGATTTAGAAGAGTTAGCATTAGCATCCAGAGACGATGATGAGTTGGAAGATCGAGATCCTTTTGCTGCATTTGCATCAGACGAATCAGACCTTGAATCAGGACTCAGTAGTCCTCCATCGTTAGTTCCCTTTCCTCAAATAGAGCAGCCTAGCGTTAATACCAGTTCTACTTTTATGATGGAAGGGGAAGACAACGAGAATCTTCCTGACTACACCGAAGAAGATTTTGCCATCAGCCAAAACGATTACGACAATGACTATGATGATAGCTCGGAACTAGAAATTGACACCGTTTTAACCGAACCTTTTTCCATGGGTAATGGGGAAGATTATGGTATGGAAGACATTCCTGAACAAGATGGTGTGGATTTCCAAGATGAGCTGGAATTTGATGAAATTGATAGTAGTTTCTTTGACCTGGAAGAGTTAGAACAAGGACTGCCAGATACAGGACTGTTTAACGTCGTGGAAGATCCTAGCGGCGGCAACAGTGGTGGAAACAGTACTAACCTTGGTGCTAACTTGGTGGCTGAGGCAGATTTTTCTGAGCCTGATGAAATTGCCATTAGTGAGGCTATTCCTAACGCCACTAAATCCTATACAAAGCCGAAGGAAGACCCAGAGATTGAAGTCAAACAGGGAACTTTAGCCAGCTTTATTAATGCTCCAATTCGACAAAAGCAACTGACTACCGCTGGTGTTACGGGATTAGTTTCAGCGATCGCCGTTTTGACCATCGGTTTAATTGGCTCTGGGGTGGTAGCGAGTAGAACCGATAGAACTATCAAGGAAGGAGTTCCTGGCAGTATCTTGCTATCTCTGGTAGCGGGATTATCCAGTGCAGGGACTGCTGCGGCGATCGGCAACATTACTGCCAAGCACATTACTAAAACCAGCCAAGATTTACAAAATCAGTTTGACGATGTTTATCAAGGGAACCTCAACGCCAAAGCTACAGTGTATTCCCAAGACGAGTTTGGACAGTTAGCTTCGGGCTTTAACCGCATGACGCGAGTGGTCTTAACTACTACCCAAGAAGCCCAAAGAAGAGCAGAAGAAACTGAGCAGGCAAAAGAGGATTTACAACGTCAGGTAATTCGACTCCTAGATGACGTAGAAGGCGCAGCTAGAGGAGATTTAACCGTACAAGCTACAGTTACTGCCGACGTTCTAGGAGCCGTTGCGGATGCCTTTAACTTAACCATTCAAAGTCTACGGGAAATTGTTCGTCAGGTAAAAGAAGCCGCGGAACAGGTAAACCAAAGTTCTACTGATAGTGAACTATTTGCTCGTAACCAATCTAGTGAAGCGTTGCGAATGGCTGAAGAATTAGCTGTCACCTTGAATTCAGTCCAAATGATGACTGAATCCATTGAAAGGGTAGCGGAAAATGCCCGGGAAGCAGAGGAAGTCGCTCGTTCGTCATCGGTAACCGCCCTCAAAGGTGGTAAAGCGGTAGAACGTACGGTATCAGGGATTTTCCAAATTAGAGAAACGGTATCTGAAACTGCTCGTAAGGTAAAACGACTGGCAGAAGCATCCCAGGAAATCTCCAAAATTGTGTTGTTAATCTCCCAAATTGCGGAAAGAACTAACCAGCTAGCCCTCAACGCCTCAATTCAGGCAGCCAAGGCAGGGGAAGCAGGTCGTGGTTTTGCCGTGGTTGCGGATGAAGTTCGACAGCTTGCGGATAGATCTGGGAAATCTTTGAAAGAAATTGAACAAATCGTATTGCAAATTCAAAGTGAAACAGGGTCGGTAATGACCGCGATGGAAGAAGGTATTCAGGAGGTAATTGACGTAACGGAAAGAGCAGAACAAGCGAAAACTGCCCTAGAAGATATTATTCAAGTATCGAATCGGATTGATACTCTAGTACGTTCCATCACTGCCGATACGGTGGAGCAAAGAGAAAACTCCCGGGCGGTGGCACAGGTAATGCAGTCGGTAGAGTTAACCGCCCAAGCTACCTCTCATGAGTCCCAGAGGGTTGGTGGTGCGCTACAAAGCCTTGTAGGTATTGCTCGTGGTCTACTTTCCTCTGTAGAGAGATTCCGTATTGATAAAGGAGAACTATAAATTACCCTTGATGTGAATTAGCTTCGTTCTAAATGAACTAGTTCGTAGCTTTTAGCTTTTAGCTTTTAGCTATCAATTTGATTGGCTAAGAAAACCATCGTTTTTTTACACCTAGAGGCATTGTCTTTAGGTGTTTTTGTGATGATTGATCTCAACTATGGCTGCGGCAAAAAGAGCGATCGCTTTGCTTAAAGATGATGATAATTCGTCATCGGCGATAATTCCTGCTGCATCTAAACCCCTCCCCGCAAGATTGAGGTTTAAGTTAGCTGGTTCAATAATTTGAGCTGACATGGTGACTAAGATTTCTCTTAGAGAATTCAAGGCAATAGTTGCTCTGGGGTTAGTATTAATCAAAGCCACTGGTTTGCCTGGAAATTCGATACTGCTCACCAACCAATCAAGAGCATTTTTGAATGAGCCAGGGACACCATGAGCATACTCAGGAATAGAGATGATCATTCCATGACTAGATTGGATTTGTTGTCGCAGAGAAATCACCTCACGGGGGAAAGGTTCGCAATCTAAATCTGGATTAAAGTGTGGTAAATTTGCCAGTCCCGAATACAGCGTAATATCTATAGCTGGAGCAGCTAAGATTTTGGCAGCTTGTAGACCAGATAGGTTAGATGATGTAGCTCTTAAACTACCTGATATCGCCAGAATTTGTAGATTGTTCATGAGGACATGGCTATTTATTAAAGCTTAAGCAATTGAGATAAGTAAACCAAGTACAATGACAGAGATAAACCCTAGCTTATTTCTACCCACCAATAGATAAGTTAGCTCCTTTCTCTTATACAATCCTGAACCACCTCTATGGATGCTTTTGCCTTAGTTCCTCCAGAATGGACTAAATCCGCAGGTCATGCCCTTGATTTTCGTTGTCCCAGTTGCAAAACTGAACCCGCAAAGGCAAAAAGTGTTTGGCTCAATCGTCGCGCCCCGGTAAGCGTAGTCAACAAGCGGAAATATCAAGAGTTTTATCAGTGTGAGTGCGGCACTGCTTGGTGGGGTTGGAGTGATGATCGTCCCCCCTCAAAATTAAATACAGAATTAAATGATACCTAAGCTCGGCTTTTTTCGTACCCAAAAAGGCTCTATTCTAAAATATGACTTTAGTTACCTACTCAAAGAATGCAGTTCGACAAAATTCTGATCGCTAATCGAGGAGAGATTGCTCTACGCATCTTACACACCTGTGCTGAAATGGGTATTGCTACTGTAGCTGTACACTCTACTATCGATCGCCAAGCACTCCACGTTCAGTTGGCAGATGAAAGCGTCTGTATTGGGCCGCCTCCATCGGGCAAAAGCTACCTCAATATTCCCAATATTATTGCTGCTGCCTTAACTCGCAATGCCACGGCAATTCATCCTGGTTATGGGTTCCTGGCGGAAAATGCTCGCTTTGTAGAAATTTGTAACGATCACCAGCTAACTTTTATCGGCCCTTCAAAAGAGGCGATGTTAGCGATGGGAGACAAATCAACTGCCAAGAAAACGATGCAGCAGGCAAATGTACCTACGGTGCCGGGGAGTAATGGTCTACTGCGGGATGAGTCGGAAGCCAAAGCGATCGCTAATCAAATGGGCTACCCCGTGATGATCAAAGCCACCGCAGGGGGTGGTGGTCGGGGAATGCGCTTGGTGCGAGAGGAAGGGGAGCTAGTCAGAATGTTCCAGGCTGCCCAAGGTGAAGCGGAGGCAGCTTTTGGCAATGGAGGGGTTTATCTTGAGAAGTTTGTCGAAAATCCCCGACATATTGAGTTTCAGATTCTTGCCGACAGTCATGGCAATGTGATTCATCTAGGAGAACGGGATTGTTCGATTCAACGCCGTCACCAGAAGCTATTGGAAGAAGCTCCCAGCGCCGTATTGAGTGCCGAATTGCGCCAAAAAATGGGAGATGCCGCCGTTAGAGCCGCCAAATCAATTAATTATGTCGGTGCAGGAACAGTGGAGTTTTTGCTCGACAAGTCAGGGGATTTCTACTTTATGGAAATGAATACTCGTATCCAGGTAGAACATCCAGTTACTGAAGTGGTGACCGGGATAGACTTGATTGCCGAACAGATTCGGGTAGCTCAAGGAGAAAAACTCAGATTTACCCAAGAGCAAGTACAGCTTCGGGGTCATGCGATCGAATGCCGCATCAATGCTGAAGATCCTAAACACAACTTCCGTCCCCAACCAGGGCGCATCAGTGCCTATTTACCCCCAGGGGGCCCAGGAGTGAGGATGGATTCCCATGTTTATACTGACTATGAAATTCCCCCTTATTACGATTCTTTAATTGGCAAGCTGATTGTCTGGGGTGAAGATCGAGATATGGCAATTAAGCGGATGCGACGCGCCTTAAGAGAATGTGCTATTACAGGAGTTCCTACTACCATTGAGTTTCATCAACGTATTTTGGAAACTCCTGCTTTCCTCAAAGGAGAGATTTACACTAATTTTATTGCCGAGCATCTGAGTGATGCGATTTCATAATCAATCACTAAAATGAGATCGATTTAAATGCGATCGCTTTGTCTGGCAAAAAACTTGGCTTAATAGCAGACTAACCTAGCAAGAACTTTAATGATTGAGTGCCATTGTAATCAATCCTTGCTGACCAACTAAAATTTCTCTGAGCAAAGTACATAAACCCACCAAGATAATTGGGGTAATATCAACTCCGCCAATGGGGGAAACTATCTTACGTAGAGGATTCAGAAAAGGTTCAGTAGGCACAACCACTACACTAAAAGGAAACTTGCTTAACTCTGCTTGAGGATACCAAGTCAGCACAATTCTAAAAATAAACAAGATGGTCATTAATCCTAGTAGCAGGCTAATGGCGATCGTGCCGATAGTTAAATTCATAAATCTCTCCCTCCAAATAGCTAAATACCAAATAAAGATTGCTTAATGTAAACATATATTATGTATTGTACTACCGCCCCAAGCTTTATATGGGGTCTGGATAGAATAAATAATAAAATTTGGTTTTGGTAAAAAAACTTTTAGAATTATAAAACAACGTAAACTATTTAAAGTTAAAACCAAAATATAGTCAGGATAAAAATTATGACCCCTTCTCTATTCAATTTCCTTTTAAGTATCGGTTTGGGTGCGGCAATCGTAGTTATTCCCGCCACCATTGCTTTAATCGTTCTCAGTCAAAGCGACAAGATCGAACGTGGCTAAGCTTGTGACTAAACTTAGCTAAAATCAGTTCAAAATAGCTATAGATGGTAGTTAACGATCGCTAGCTGATGTTAGCTAGCACAATATAAGCAATTAAACGGCGGAATCATCTCCCGAGAGGAGAAATGGTGTCTTATTTACCAGGGTTTCGTCGTTATATTTATAAGTTTTAATCCTCGCCGTAGATAGTAATCAGATGGTAATCTAAAATTCCCAAAGTCAGGGCTGAAACCATGGCGGAGAAGTCTTGAGTAGTGAAGAAGTAAAGAGAAGATACACTACTTAGGATTCGGTATGGATAGAATAGGTGTTAATTAAAACCAAGAGAATCAGATTGGGAGAGTATTCATGGTCAATTTAGGGGGCGGCCCAGCTTTTATATTGGGACTGTTTTTAGCCATAGCAGGAGCAGGTTTGTTCTTCCTGCGGTCAGTACGCCCAGAGTTGGCAAGGGATTATGATATTTTCTTTGCTGCTGTAGGTTTACTCTGTGGCATTATTTTAATTTTCAATGGTTGGCGACTCGACCCAATTTTGCAGTTCAGTCAATTTTTACTTACGGGAACGGCAGTTTTCTTTGCCTTTGAGAGTGTCAGAATGCGCGGTGCCGCAACGGAACAGGCAAGACGGAGTACCGCTACTGTCGATCGCGATCGCCCTGTGAGTCGTACCAGGGTCTATACTGAAGCAGAATTAGATAAGATTGACCCCTATGACAATGTTTATGAAGGGGCTGAACCCAACTACAATAGTCCTCGATTAAGAGGTTATGACGATCCAGCACCCCGTGCTAATCGTCGTCCTGCCAGCAGAAATAGACCTACTTCCGCAGCAGACATCAGGGATGAACCTCGTCGTCGAACACCCCGTAGCCGTCCTGAAACCAGAGATTCGGTAGTTAAAGACCCACAAGCAGATTATCCAACTGGGACACCCCGCGATGAAGCGTCGCGTCCGCTGCGCGATCGCTATGGTAATGAAGAACCAAATAGTCGTTCTCCCCGTCGTCGTCCTGCTGCCACCGCTAGAGATGCCTATGATGAATGGGATGATGTTCCTAAACCTACTTCCCGCCCTCGTCGTCCTACGAACCCTGCTGTAGATAATTACGATGAACGCGATCGCAAACCTGTTCGCGAAAGTTATACTCCCTCCACTGAACCCAGACGCAGACCAAACCCTGCGGATTTAGGTAGAAGCTATGAACCAGAGGAGGATTATCCTAGCAATGATTCAAGCGACAGCTACGATGATTCTGACAGAGGAAGAAGTTATGATGACGAATCAAAGCCGATTCCTGGTGATTATGTGGTGGATTACCAGCCTCTAGACAACGGAGGAACTGATTATGCAGACGATGATTACGATGACTCTGCGCAGGATGATTATGATGATGACTATGATTCAGCAAATAGTGACTCTGAGCAAAATGATTATGACGACTATAATGACTCACCTCAGCGTCGTACACCAATTAATTTCAAAACCGATTACGATTAGTTGAAGCAGAATATGCAGTATGAATCTACTATCTACTAGATATCCTAATAAAAGCGATCGCTGATCGCTTTAAATTTCCAATCAATTACAGCTAAATTTGATAAGCTTGAGCTTGCATTTGCCAAAGATAAGCATATTCTTTTTGCTGCTGTAACAATGTGTCGTGAGTTCCTTGTTCTATGAGTTTACCTGCTTTGAGAACTATAATCCGATTACACATAGAAACAGAAGCCAGACGATGAGTAACTAAAATTGCCGTTTTACCTTTGACTAATTCTGAGAAACGGCTGTAGATTTCGTACTCGCTGCGAGGATCTAAAGCCGCCGTAGGTTCATCTAAGACTAACAGCTGCGCTTGTTGTTCACGGATAAAGGCTCTGGCGATCGCAATTTTTTGCCATTCGCCTCCAGAAAGTTCTGTCCCATCAAATTGCTTGCCTAACAAAGTTTGGTATTGATGCTCTAGGCGATCGATCTTGTTGGCAATTCCTGCTTTTGTTGCTGCCAATTTTAGTTGATCTAATTTACCTATAGCGGTCAAATTTCCCAAAGCGATATTTTCGCCAACAGTTAGACTGTAGTGACAGAAATCTTGAAACACTACTGCTATTTGTTGTCGCCACTGCTGTAAATCTAGCTGTTTGAGATCGATACCATCTACTAAAATTCTGCCTACACTAGGATCGTAAAGTCGCGCTAAAAGTTTAATGATGGTGGTTTTTCCTGCGCCATTTTCTCCTACTAAAGCTAAAGTTTCACCCGCTTTGAGGGTAAAAGAAACTCCCTCTAATGCTAGTCTGCCATCGGGATAAGCAAAAGATACATTATCAAAGACAATTGCTGAGGCGATCGGATTAGGAATATTGTTAGGACAAACAGTAAGATCCATTGTTGGTTTACTGTCTAAAAATTTATACAGACGCTCCATGAAAATTAAAGCTTCTTGCAAATTCAAAAATTCTGAAACTAAAACCTGCAAGCTGGTTTGAATCGAATTTAAAGCTTGAATAAATAGTAAAACATTTCCTGCGGTAATCTGCTTATTTACTGCTTGTACCACTACTCGATAAAAGGCGATCGCACTACCGACCGCACTTAAAATTTCCCAGATGCATAAGCTCAGAGCCTTTTTTCCTCTTATTTTACGCATGGCTTGATATTTATCGTCAAAAGCTTCAATGTAGCGTTGCTTAAATAATGAACCTAATCCAAACAGACGTATTTCTTTGGCATAAGTATCGGTTAAAAGTACAGAAGAATAATATTTCATCCTACGAGATTGAGAGCTTTTTGATGACATTGTTGTCCAAAGATCCCATTGAACTTTAAAAGTGAAATAAACCTGGGGAAATGATGTAGCTAAAAGTAAGAGAGGAATCCACCAAGCAAGAGGAAATAGCAAAAGCAACATTGTCATGAGATTGAGCAAATATTGACAGCCATGACCAAAAAATAGAATTAGATTAAAGGGCTGTTGATCTACTTCTTCTTCAATTAGTTGAATTTCATTATAAAAATTAGCGTCCTCAAAATAAATCAAATCGACAAAACTATTAGCTTTATTAAGAATTGATAGATTAATATGTGCTGTAACCTTTTCAATAGTATTTCTTAGACTAGCATCATAAAATGGCTCTAGAAGACTTTGTACTAAAATTGCTGCGACCCAAGCAATAACTAGAAAAAATAAACTCTGATAATTGTCTAGCTGCTGAGAGTTTAAACCGACTGATACAGTATCAACTATGTGTTTACTAATCCAGATATTAATCCCAGGAGAGACCCCTCGTAGCAACATAGTAGAAGTTATGAAAGCAACTTCTTTGGGAGCAGCTTGCCAGATCAAAGGTAACGAACGGAGCAAGATTTGGCTGTATTTAGTGAATAAATTGAGATACTGCATTCATTTTAAACTTTAAAACTTAAACTTATGTCCTGTGATTACTCACAAAACTGAACTTTTACAACTTTAATAGTTGTGCAATCTCTGCGTCTCTTTGCACCTAGTAAATACTTGTAAGACGGTAAGAACTAATCTATGGTTGCAATATTCTACTCAATATATTCATATATGGAAATTACTAAGGTTAATGAATCATTTTTGAGGGGATATCAAAACTACTAAAAGAATCTAATAAAAAGCTGCTTAACTATAACTTTGCTGTAAACCTACAATAAGCAAAACTTTGGTATTTTTTATGACCGACAGTAAATATATTCTCGCTCTCGATTTGGGTACTACAGGAAACCGAGCTATTTTATTTGATCGCCAAGGGGATGTTGT
>JBJOPG010000134.1:0-11070 GCA_046050865.1 Cyanobacteriota bacterium | reverse complement strand
GTGGAAAATCGCTTTTGTATATTTTTTTCCTAAGTACAGGACAAAAATTGCAGTGAGTTGAGAAACTCAGCATACTTGAGGTCTAAATCGGTGACGATGGAACGCAAATGATCTAAACCATAACGAAAAACACTTTTTGCTTTTCGACCATGTTTTTTGACTTTAATCGGTTGATGTTGATGCAACCACTCTCCTGTCTTGATTGCCCAACACAAGGCAATTGACATTAAAGCAATGAGTTTGCTCAATCTTTGGGCATCGGTAAAATGAGTCGATTCCAAACAAAATCCTCTAGTTTTGAAGATTCCAAACAAAGTTTCAATTCCCCATCGCTGCGCATAATCAGAGATAGCTGAGTCTTCTGCATCAGGAGTAATAACAATCAGTAATTCACCATCCTCTAAACGTAAAGCAGAAACATACACTAAGCGACCCCAAATCCAACGACGACCAGATAAAATTTGAGTCTGACCTGGTTTTAGATTGGCAAAAACAATGGATGCTCTTAGTTGCTTTTTTCCATCGCCGATGCGATCGCTCTTTTTGATTCTCAATCGAAACGAAATAACAGGTTCAATCAAAAGGTAAGTTAGCCATTGTTTGCCTACAAATTCGCGATCGCCTGAAAGATAAGCAATCTCAGCATCTGGAAAGATTTGTCTGAAACGGTCGAGTAAATCCATTCTCTCATCACTATTGGAATTGCCTTTCTTCTCTAGCATTGTCCAGACTAGAGGATATGCAACGCCATTATGTACTACTCCTAACATCAGAACATTGAAACGAGTTTGCCCGAAAGACCATTCAGTTCTATCCGTACTTAAGACCCAGGGTTGCGGTATATTCATTAAAGCTAAAATCAATCTTGCGACTACTGCGTAATCTAAATCAAAATCTCGAAAGAAACGTTGCAGCCTTTTGTAATTAGAGGATGTTCGAGCATTAGTCCGAAATCCTGTTGCTATCTCTGCCAGATTTACTGTTTTGACTCTGAGTAAAGCAACCAAAAACAAAGCCAAGAAACCCAGGCGTGCGCCGTGCCATTTAAGATGAGGCTTCAAGGTTTGTCTAAGTAGATTAATCTGATTCATAGGGGTTGATGGGTACAGTGTGATTACTGTTCATCAAACCCCTTTTCTATATTGCTTTGTAAGCTTTTCTCTAAACTTTTGTCCTGTACAGAGATAAATTGCAAATCAAAAGCAGTTCTAAAGTTCTTTTTTCTACAAATAGGTGAACTATGAAATCAACTTTGGCTCTAAAAACTATTTCAGCAATTGGTGTGACGGTATTTACTATTATTTTTGGTGGACAAATGGTACAAGCCGAAACTATTTCTAGACCAAACGAATTTAATAACGATCGACAGATAACTAGACAATCTGTGGCTGAAACAACAAATTCTAATAATTTTCCAAATACTTCCGCCTCTGATTTAAATCCCCAATCAACAAACCCTCAGACTTTTAAAATAACTCAGAGCAATTTTGAATTGAAGTAGAACCAGGAACAGCAACTCGTTCTAGCTCTAGCTATATCGGCATTGGTGGCAACATTGGTCTGAGTGGGGATACAACCATAGGAAATGGAGCTTTTGCAGTGATTAGCAAAATAGAATTAACCGACTACTTATCCGCTCGTCCTTCGGCTCTAATTGATGATGACGCAGTGTTTCTTTTACCTGTAACCTTTGATTTTTCTGGAGATGAAGTACCGAATGCTGAATTTAGTATTGCTCCCTATTTAGGAGGCGGACTCGCCATTTCTACAGGTAGAGATGATACTATTGGTGCACTTATTTCTGGTGGTTTAGATATTCCTCTATCTTCTGAATTTACCGCTAATGCTGGAGTTAATGTGAGTTTTATCAATGACACTGATGTGGGATTAACATTAGGTGTTGGCTATAATTTCCAGTAACCAGGATTACAAAGGTAATTTGAGCGTGAAAGTAGTTCCTTTTTCTACCTGTGAAGAAACAGAAATTTCACCGCCATGAGCTTCAATAATTTGTTTAGCGATCGCCAGTCCCAAACCAAAACCACCAGTATGGCGTGAGCGATCGCTATCCACTCGATAAAATCGCTCAAAAATGTGGGGTAAATCTGCTTTGGGAATCCCAATTCCACTATCTTCAATTTCAATTATCGCTTGACGTTGTTTTTCAAAGAGGCGCAACGCTACTTTTCCTCCAGCAGGTGTATATTTACCAGCATTAGTGAGTAGATTAATTATTGCTTGAGTTAACAAAATAGGCTCTGCTAAGATTTGAATTGGGCGATCGGGTAAATCATAAGTAAAATTCAAACTTTTTTCTTGGGCAGAAATTTGATAGTCAAGAGCAATTTTTTGCAGTAAGTTAGTTAGATCGATTTTTTGTAACGAATCGGTAGCAAATTGTTCTTCGTGACGAGCTAGAAATAGTAAATTACTAACTAAGGTGCTGATTGACTCTACTAGTTTAGTAATTTTTTCCAAGCGAAAAAGCTGCTGTGAACCATCGCTAACTGGAGTAATCAAACCTACTTGAGCATTGGTCAAAATTGCTGCTAGGGGCGCACGTAGTTCGTGAGAAGCGTCGGCAGTAAAACGCTGAAGCTGCCTATATGCCTGACGAATCGGTTGCATAGCAATTCCTGCCAGTAGCCAACCTGCAACACTAATAATCCCTAAAGAAACTGGTACAGCGATCGCTAAAACCAAACGTAACTCAGCCAAGTTATTTTGAGTTGTAGTAAGGGGAATGCCGATTTGTAAATAACCGATCAATTCTGGTTTTTGATAAACGGGTAGAGTAATTTGACGAATCCAAACGCGTGAAGCGAGGCTATCTTGAAGGGAATCGCTTTTGATTGTTTGTAAGCCAGAGTGAATTATTAATCGTTCATTGCCAGGGCTGCCAAAAAATTGTTGGAGTTGCCGATCGACACTATACCAACGGGCGTATGCTAGTTCCGTGTCTAGTAGTCGTGTATTATTTCCCAGTAATGGCACATTTTCTAAGTTTACAGTCTCAGTGTAGCGATTATATTTGACGTTGGTAGCGATCACTCTCGTCTTGCGATAGAGTAAGCGATCGAGTTTTTCTAGCTCGTCTACTGCTTCTACATAGTAAAGTACTCCTGCAAAGACTACTAAGATACTGCCCATTGAGAAAGTAAACCAACGAGCCAAATTGCGACGGCTGCGATCGAACATGAAGCGAAAAATTTGAATATTATTTTTGGTCTTCGGGAGGATTGAGTCGATAACCCATACCATACACTGTTTCAATCCAGTCTGCTGCCTCAACTGATTTTAAACGGTGTCTAAGTCTACGCACGGCTGCTGTTACGGCATTGCTTTCTGGTTCTTCTCCCCATTCCCATAAATATTCTTCAATTTGATTGCGAGTTAAAACTTGCTGGGGATGACGTAAAAAATATTTTAACAACTGAAATTCGCGAGCTGATAATTCTACCGTAACGGCGTTTCGTTCTACCCTTAAGGTAGTCAGATGTAGCTTAAGATCGGCAACTGTTAAAGTATCTCCTTGCCACAACGGCGATCGCCTTGATAAGGCTCTAACTCGCGCCAAAAGTTCGTTAAAGTTAGCAGGTTTAACTAAATAATCGTCGGCACCTGCATCTAGTCCCATAACTTTATCGGTTATCGTATCTTTAGCGGTCAAAATTAACACTGGTGAGGTTTTTCCTGCATTTCGATACTGACGACATAAATCTAAACCGCTAATTTTGGGCAGCATCCAATCTAAAATCAACAAATCATATTCTTTTTGAGACATTAAGAATCGAGCAGTTTTTCCATCTTCAATACCATCTACTAAATAACCGAGTTCTAATAAAACTGCCTGCATCGGTTCTAATTGTTCGCGATCGTCTTCTACCAAAAGAATTTTCATTTCATTACTTTAGTTAAATGGATTGCCAAACTCTTGATTATTTCTGCTGTGCAGATATATTGGCTCATTCAACTAAAACTTTATAGACTTTATTAATTTCATACACCTCACTACGGTTAGATCTTTTTCCAACCATATTCACTCTCAAGGTAGAGACAACAAAGCAACATTTCACCTTAATTTATTGATTATTAATTAATACTAATTTCACTACTCAAACCTATGGCTTTATCTCGCTTGGTACAAAAAGCATCTAGTCTCAATTTAGATTTGTATTTGTTTCTGCCTATATTGGCATTTGCTTTCTGGATTGGTGGCGAACTTATATCTAATCAAGTATTAAGTCGTCCTTATGGAGTAGTTGCTGAACTAAAAGCCGAGCAATCCACCAAAATTGAACTTTTTTTTACGGTGGAGGTAATTCAAGTTTTAATTGATAAAAATAAGGGATTGACTCAGGTTGAAGTTAAAACTAATGATTCGGAACTAAAAACATTAAAATTCGAGTTTCCTATAACTGAGTTTGAGCAGGTAGAGAAGAAAATTGCCCAAGAATTAGGTTTATCTAGAAAAAATGTTCAGAGATTAGCACGCTATCAAATAAAAAACGCTAAAAGCTAATAGCTTTTAAATAGTTTATCTCACACGTCGTCTGCGCTGCCACGTCCTTGGTATAATACTCGCTACAGCTAACTCAAAAGCACCTCCAGCCAAGCGATCGCTTGGAATTTCGGTAGTAGCACGATTAAGATTTCTCAAGCCATTGAGATCGAGGTAACTAAATCCTACTTTGGAGAAGAAGGGAATCAAACAAAATAGAAAAGTATCGACAGTTTGATTAATAACTCTAAATCCTGAAGGCCCCAAAATCCAAACAATCGGATAGCAGATCCACAGCACTGTGAAATATGTAGTTATTTTGTCATAAAAACTGGATAGGTCTGCACCTTGGCTTTTGGTCTTAGCTCTCAGTGGCACCCATATTCCCCACAAAACGATCGCAAAAGCAACCACACCGTTAATGTACCATAGGTATCTGACCCAAGGAATGTTAGAAAGATCGGCAATTAAACCACAGATGACTACTATTACTTGTGTACCCATCAAAGAAGCAATCAGCGTCCAGTCTTTTTTGGGAAGACGATGCATTGCTGTCCAGGATAGAGACAATAGTAGTAATGGCGTGGTCACAACCCAGTCTCCATAACGAGCAAAATGAGCAATTTGTCCTGCAACTTCAATTTTTCCCTGTTCCAATTCTCCGTGGGGTAAAGTCATCGCTAGGTAAGCCAATCCTGACCAAATTGGAATAAAGGCTGCTACTAAATACTCGTACCTAGGAACACCGCGAGGGTTTTTACCTAAAAAGATAAAGTAAATCGCCCCGATTGCCATACCAGCAATATAAAGCCAATGAAATATATTTTGCCAATCCATAGAATGCCTCTTTATCTAAGGGTTGATGGTTAGCGTGCAGTCCGAAACAAACATCCGAATGTAAGAAGCACGAAATTGTTCATTGCCGACCCTTTTGCTGATTATCTATTTGATAAAATCTTTAAATTCTCAGTTTGCTTTCTAAAAAATTAACTCAGATCTTTTTGTTTTACCTCTATCGATAGAAATAGTTAGATTGCAGTTTTGTCAATCTGGTCGAACAGGAACAAAGAAAAACAGTCTTGATAATTTGATTGTTCATTGTTCAAAAGCTAGCACGCTATCAAAATGTTCGTCACGGGTACTAAAAAACTTACTATTAAGATTACTGAGTAAAGTTTCTATTTGGCGATCGCTTAATTTTGCACCTTCAATACGAGTGGATGAACCAATACTTTCAATAGTTGCTATTTTTCTCAGTGCTGCCAAACATTCGGGAGCAAGAAGAGTACCTAAAGCTTTCTAAAAACCTTTAAACTCATCGATTTCAGCAATGAGGTTCAGTATTTCGGGAGTGATTTTAAGAGTATTGATATCCATAGCTTGATTTTAACCAATTACTCGTCTGAAAAAAACTGCAATTGATCTTTTTCAATACAAGCGATCGCTTTTAACAAAGCTATAACCTATAAGCTTGGTTTAATTTAGAACAAAGCTTATTCACATCAAGCGTATTTTATACTGGTGAATGAACCAGAGAGGTTTAGAAAAAAATAAATGTCAAAAGTTAGCGTTGAAGAAGCTGCTCGTAATCTTAAAGCTCTTTTAGAGCGGGTAGCAGCAGGAGAAGAAGTAATTCTAGTCGATCATGACAAACCAGTAGGTCGTTTAGTTCCACCATCAACTAAAGAGGATTCAGTAGCTGATATGAAACACTTTCGCAAATCTCTATCCGTTACTGGTGAGCCTTTGAGTCAAACAGTAATTAAAGCACGTCAAGAGGAGCGGTATTGATTTATCTTGATACCAGCGTCATTGCTCCTTTCTATTGGTCAGAAGCTCTCAGCGATACAGTTGAAGAGTTACTACGGACGCAAACCAAGCCAGGCTTGAGTCAGTTGGTTGAGGTTGAATTATTTTCAGCGTTGTCTCGAAGAGTGAGAATGAGAGAAATATCTCAAAAGGAAGCAAGAGCCATAGCCAATCGATTTCAAACTCATCTAGACAATGATTTTTACCTTCGTATTCCCATAGAACCTATTAATTATCAACTAGCTCGTGGTTGGATTGGTCGATATACTGAATAAGTTAATCTAAATTACGAGAATTTTCTCGATGGGGAACAGAAGGTACGTGTTCGCGCAACAGTAACAAAGGAATACTCAAAAAACCTAAACTTACAACTACGCCAGTCATAATCCAAACCAATAAACGGTTAGGTCGATAATTTCCCCGCTCAATTTGCCAAAAAACGCGATTATATCGCCAGGCAGCTAATGTGATTGTCATAATGCCAAAAATGACTAAAGCTATACCCAAACTTTGTGAGTTAAAAATCGAATGTCCTGGAGATTCCTGTTGAGTCAGAGCTAAATCTAGCTGTTGCAAAAACAAACCAAATCGTGCTATCGCAAATCCAAAGCTAATCAGAGCAATAGAAGTACGCAGCCAGGCTAAAAAAGTGCGTTCATTGGCTTGATGCTCCCGTTGACGGTCAATTTTTGGCATTTTATTGATGATGCTTCAAAATTAATCCTCAATTAATCAGGATCAATTAATTTTAAAAAAAATCAATCTGAATTATAGGCGATCGCGTTCCAAATCGTAAATAACTTTCTCTGCTAACCAGTTGGGAGAACGATCGGCATGACTTAACATTGTTCCAGTTAATAATCGGTTTGCAGTTTCGCGATTGTGAACCAATTGCAGTAATTTTTTACGCAGTTTAGGACTAAGGCGATCGAGTAATAAAGTCTTAGTATTGCCATAAGGTAAGGAGTTAGCTAAAGAAGGTTTATTAGCACGATTTAAACGATAAACAATAAACCCCGCACCAAGACTTAAGCCAGTAATGCCAATAATTCTATTGATGTTATCAGTTGAACTATTTTCACCAGCAGCGTTTAACCAGGTGCGATCGTCTAAATTAGATGTAATAGCCAAATTTGTTGTTCCCTCGTCAGGCTGATAGATTCCTGCTGCATCAGCTACAGATATTTGTTTTTCCTGGCTCGGGAAAGCTTTTGTTGGTATGGCAAATAACCCAGTAGCGATCGCAGCAGTTAAAAAAGCGGGAAACGAAATAGATTTTGGCATGGTTTTGAAAGTTAGAGATTACTGCGGAAACAAATTTAAATATTGCTTCGATCTTTAGTAAATATTCTCTAGAGCTGCTTGATTTCTTGTATGTTTGTTTTATCTATTCATTGTGACAATTGAAAATGACAATTAGATGTCAGATAGATGTCAAAAAAATGATGATTAGATGTCACTTGCAAGCCTGTTTTTGCTGAGGGGTAATTTGATTTGTTTTGAATTTTGTTTTGAATCTAGATCTGATGATTTGCTCGCCATAACTTTCTTAATTTTGCTCAAAACCAATGAGTCTCAAATAAGTAGGATTGGCAATTAACTGCCTTGATACCAGCAAACCCGCTAGCGTCCAGGTTTGATATTTTCTGGCTTCTTTACCAATCAAGCGACCACATTTCCCATCATAGTATTCAGGCCATTCATCTTTGGCTAAACGCTTCTGAGCTATTTCTATCGCAGAATGAGCCAATTCAATATGTCCTGTTTTTTGCGCTGCTGCCACCAATAACCACAGTAACATCGGCCAGTTACCGCCATTATGATAAGACCAAGGGATATTTTTAGGATCGGCTCCCGTAATCACTCGCCATTCTTCCCCTTCCACCGCAGGAAAACAAATTTTCATCGGCATATTACCAATTAAATCCTGCCAGCGTTGCTCAATTAAACTCATGATGCTTTGAGATTCAGCCTCACTAGCTAGAGAAGTAATGATTGCTAGCAAGTTACCCAAGGCAAAAAAACGAAAATCCATGCGTCCTGGCCCCAAATTACCTGCTAAATAACCTCCTGTCTCTGGTAGCCATTCAGTCAGCCAGTTAGGAATCGAAGCAGGATAGATATTAAAGCGATTGGCTACTTCTTGACCAAATTCATCTCCTTGGAAGCGATAAATTTCGTTTAAACGTTGGAGATCGAGCCAGTAATATTCCCGCACATGGTAATGAAGAATTGACAAACGACGATTGACGTTATTCAAACATATTTGATTGCAATCATCGGGCAATAATAGTTCCTGGGCAGCCCGCAACGCAGCATAAAACAAAACTTGAATTTCTAGTGGATGCTCGTAAACTCCCATTCGTCGGTCAATCATAAATGCTCCGTCGGGAACTAACATGGTGGGATACATAGCAAATCGATGCGCCAAACACATATCGAGAATTAATCTCATTCCTTCTTGGAATTCAGGTTGTCGAGCTAAAGCCAAATCTTCCGTAGTTTTAACATAGGTACGCAGCAGCAAGATCCACCACAAACAGGAATCCACAGGCGGAACTCTAGCGATCGCACTTTCGCCAAAATCGGCGGTTAGATATTCTTTGCCCTCTTGAAGCTCAACTTTAAAACTAGCTGGCATCAACCCTGGCCCTGGTTTAAAAGAGTCCATCTGGGGTTCGTGACTCTGAAGAGTTAATGTTTCGAGCAGAAAGTTTTTTACTATCTCCGTTTCTCCTGCCATTAAAAACGCTAAGGCTGAAGGCACGAAATCGCGGACAAAGCATTGATCGTAGTTAACGGCTTCCACTGAGGAATCTTGAGCAGCTACCGTTCCAATTGGACGACCTTGATAGTAAACAATTGAATTTTTGAGCTGTTGCCAGGCATCTGCAAATAGATCGTTGGCAAATAAATGATTAATTGAATCTTTAACCAACATGATTTTTTGAGAAAATTTTATTAAATAAATGAGTGATAATTAACCTATAAAAAAGTTTTTAGTTTTTAGTTACTTGCTACTTGGAGGGTGCAAGCCTTGCTCCCCTACTACCTGCACGGGCGAACGGCCGTTCGCCCCTACCTACTCTTTTCTAACTTCTTATTTATCTCTTCATTAAATTCACTTCTGATGGGTGCGGTTTCGCGGTTTTGCAGCCAAGCAAACAAGCCAGCCGTACCGACAAGAATTAGAGTAATAATTCCTACCACTTGCAACATGATGCTATAGCGCATATTTTTTAGTTAAACGAGATTGTAATGTTCCATGTGAACGTTAGTAACAGGAACTTCTAGCTTATATAGAGCAGCTTCTACCGCCTCCATCATGACAGGAGCAGCACAGATAAAATAGTTACGAGTGCCTCGGTGCAGGGGTATATATTTTTCTAGCAATGAGCGATCGACATAACCTGTCTCTCCCTGCCAGTTGTCTGGTGGTTCTTTGATCACGTGAACGATAGTTAAATCTAGCTGGGTTCTAAGTTCTTCTAGTTCTTCGCGAAAAGTTACATCAGACCAAGTTTTGCTGGCATAGATCAATAAAAAAGGTCGATCATCTTGACGTTCGGCAGCAGTCACCAACATACTCATCAGCGGTGTAATGCCAATTCCTCCAGCAATCAGCACAAATCCTGCCGAGTCCCAATAGCGATCGCTGGTAAATACGCCATAAGGGCCGTCGAGATAAGCTTTTGTCCCTGGTTTGACATCTTTGATTGTCTTGGTAAAATCGCCTAACGCCTTGATGCTAAACTCCAAACGTTCTGGGCTTGCCGCACTAGAAGACATCGAAAACGGATGTTCGCGCATCCGAAAAGGCGAAATATCCAGAGTAATCCAAGCAAATTGACCTGGTTGAAACTGCATCCCTTCATGTCCTCGCGATCGCAATGCCAATGTCCAGACATTACCCCGTTGAGGAATTACTTCTTCGACTAAATATGGTTTTTTGGTCATAAACCAGGGTTTGATCAGGCGGACATAAATGAGCAACCACAGGGCAGCCAGAGCGATCGCACTCCAGAGAACGCTTTTCCAAAACAGACTGAGATAATAACCGACTCCTAGAGCATGAGCCAATCCGAAAGTAACGATCTCCACTGCTAAAATTCCGTGGAGAATTCGCCAAGGTTCATAAGGAATTTTCAAAGGCTTGCGCCAGATTGAAGTAACCACCAAAATAATTAAGGCTGTAGTTGATGCTACGGCAAATCTCGCTCGCCAAGGAGCTTCAAATATATTTAATAGTTGCAGCGTTTCTGGTTCGGTGACAAATAAAATTAGAGGATGAACCAGAATGAAACCAAAGGCAACTATCGATGTATAGCGATGAAACTGAAGAATAATATCCACTCCATAAGAAGCTTCAATGCGATTAATTCTAGCTGTTAAGGCAAACTGAAGTGCCATCATCGCCAGCCCAATAAAACCCAACGCTACCGAAAACTCCGTCCAAAATCCCCTATTTTCCGTCGGTGCATAAAACAGCAGTACCAACAACGGTAACAAAGTAATTACAAGATAAATACCAATCCAAAAAACGGCGATCGCGATCGGACTGGTCATTAAAAGTCGTTTCATCTGAAATCTCTTTACTATTTATGTAAAGGGCTTTGCCTTAGCTTTGAGCTAAGTAATCTAGATTAAGTCAAAGTTAGCAGGATTCAAATCTTCAACAGCAAAGTCAAGAAGAGTCACTGAGTTATCATCTCCAAAATCAATAACTGTATCTTGACCTACCTGGGTTGCTGCTCCACCGC
>JBJOPG010000133.1:0-11113 GCA_046050865.1 Cyanobacteriota bacterium | reverse complement strand
GTGCCTAAAATTTGGGCGATCGCCTTGGCTTCTGCTTCTGCTCCCTTCAAGGAGGATAGTGATGGGGGCATAGGTGCAGGATTTCCCACAATTAGGGCATGGGTGAAATTCTTGGATTTGCCATTGCTTGGGGATATTTCTGGGGATATTTCTTGAGATACAGGAGGCTCCATTGCTAAGGCTTGGATGGCAGGAGCAATTTGTATGGTGTGCTGTTCAATGAGAAATTCCCCCTGGTTATCTTGCAGGGCGGGGAAGGGTGCGAGAAATAGTGCACCGTGGGGAATAAAAACCACCAGTTGTTGAGGATCAGTGGGCAAGAGGTCTTTGATCGGGGCGATGAGCATGGTATAGGCATCCCGAGGAAAACCTAGTTTCTGCCGCTCATCCAAGGATGTAGATTTAGCCCTTAAGTTCCCTCGCAAAGCTACTACATAGTCTTGGAGGCGAGGATTGCTTAGATCTAGTCCCCCTGCCGCCGCCTGGAGGGAATTACTGGATACACTGGCAACAGAGGTACTAAACTTTTGTTTGATTGACCCTAAATCTAGCTGACGAAAACTGATGTCACCTTGGGGATTAACCACCCAAATATATAGTTGAGACTCTTCTCCCTGTTGATTGGCAATAATTGAGTAGCTGACTAAAGTTGCCTGACGGTTGTGGGCGATCGCTTTAATCTCTTGGATACTGGGAGTTTTCACTGGTAAATCTGACGCTAGATTATCAGCAGTTTTTTGGGCTAATAATTCAATAAAAGCTCTAGCCCGACTCCTTTCCGCCGTAAGCAGCGCGTCAGAGGGTTTTCCTTGGGCAATATAAGCTTGTTGCAGTAAATCATAGGTATGCTTTTGGCTTTCTGCTAAAGATATTTTCTGTTCATCTCGTAAACCAGGGCGCAAAGACTCAAAAATCGCAATGCTAGATTCTAAATTATCCCTAGCTTGTTGATAATTTTGTTGTTGGAGTTGAACTTCTCCTAACCCTGCCAATGCTTTTGCTTCTCCCAGGCGATCGCCCTGACTGGTTGCCCAGCCTAAAGCATCTTGTAAATAGTTGATCCCTAGAGAGTATTCTTGTTTTTGGCTGTAGAAATAACCCAGGTTGATATAGGTAATAACTCGTCCCACGCCACCCGAATTGGAGAGGGTTCCTTCAGCAGCTTGAAAATATTCGAGAGCACGGTTGTTTAAGCCTAAATCTGTAGCTAATCTGCCTAAATTATTGAGGACAAATACTTGTCTACTCCAAGCTCCAACACTCCGTAAATTGTCTAATGCCAGTTGATAATATTTTAGTGCCTGCTTTTTATTTCCTTGGACTTGGGATACTTTTCCCAAATTTTCCAGAGTTTTGGCTTTGCCCAAAGTATCCCCTGGAGTGTTGGCGACCTCCGCCGCCTGTTCAAAAGTTGTTTTCGCCTCAGGGTATTGCCCAATTTCCAATTGAATTGACCCCAAGGTGTTTAAAGCTCTGCGACGCAACTCAGGACTTCCTGTAACCCGGAGGACTTGTCCTAGATTTTGCTCCGCCTGTTGATACCAACCCTGATGCCAAGAGACCTCCCCCAGGGCGATCAGTCCCTCATTTAATTCTTGTTCTCCCAGACGATCCTTAGAGCCATAAACGCTCAATTCATGTACTCCAATTCTCAAGTAGCTTAGCGCCTCTTGATAATCCCCCAACTCCACCGCAATTAACCCTAACAAAGTTGTCCCCCGACCATCGCGAGGGTCATTATAATGATTCAGTTGCGTTGCTAGCCTGAGTTTATGCTGAGCCTGTTGGTAGTTGCCTGATTTATAGTCGATTCTGGCTAGTTCCACCTGACAATTGTATTGTCCTGCCTGGTCATTCAAGGCTTGATAGGTTTTTAATGCCTGTTCAAGTTTGCCTTGGGCAACCAAAAGACTACCAAATTCCATCATTTCTCTAGCTGCTTGATAATCTTGCTCCGCCTGAAGCTGACTTTGCTCAACTGGTTGCGCCATTACGGGCAGAGCATTCATTCCTATGTTCAGAGGGCAGTAAGAGCAGCATAAACACCAGAATAATAAACCTTGAGGCAGATTAGGCGATCGCATCAGAAATTCCTCCTTGAGGCAGTAATCTTACTTTCATAGCCTCTGGAGAGAGATTTGAGAAACTGTAACCTTACCGAACTTCTAGATTTAGTATCAGTATTTTTTGGCAGCACTGGCGGGTAATGACCAAATTTGATTGGCTCCATCAGTGATAGCGTAAGGGCCAGAAATCATCGCGCTATTAAAGGCTACCGTTTGCAGATCAAAAATTTCGTCTACCCCAGATTTAAATTCCAAACAGCTAATCATTTCCCTGGCTTGCAAATCTACCACTGCAACACCACACTTTAAATCATCAAAGCGATCGCTAATGGGTAGATTACCAAAGATAGAGGTTTCGCGAATCTTCGATAAGCCAACAAACGCATATTTGCCAACTATTGCTAGGCCACGTGTATAGCCAGGTAATGTCACTATGATTTCTTGCTTCCCAGAGCTAGGATCAACAGTAATTAATTCTCCTTTACCTGAATTAAGCACCCACAAAACACCTCTTTCCAACCTGGGAGAATGAGGCATAGATAAACCGTCAGTGATTACTTTACTACTAGGGACTTCTAAAATACAGCCACCATGAGCCTTTTCCTCTCGCCAACCCCCAACAGTATCGGTTTTACCTAAGATCGTAACGTATTTAGGCATCCCATTCACCATTGCCATGCCGTTGAGATGACAGCGATCTTCAGGGGAGATCGCACTAATAAACTCAGGTCGCCACTGAGGCAGAAAATTATAGTTATTGCTCAGGGTACAAAGACAAGAAAATCTTGTGTTCACAATCCACAATTCTTGACCACCCCAGGCTAAATCATGAATCGAAATATCTCCTGTATACTGTCCACTTTTGGTCAGAAAACAAGCGTCATGGTTCCCCGCAGGTTCAATCTGTATCGCGATATCAGTATCATTTTTGAGAAAATAGACCCAATCTTTTCCCCCAACCGCCATCCGCGTCTTGTTGACCGCTATCCCCATTGCCCGTTCAAAATTATGGAAGGCAATATCCAAGGTCTGATCTTTAACCGTCACAACTCCCAATTTACCCGCTTGATAAGTAGAGAATAAGAGGGAAATTCCCAGATGCTGAATAATTCCTGCCAGATTATTACTGTATTCGTAACTTACTTCTCTTAGATTTAGAGGCGTTTCGTTATTGACTTCAATGTTCAATGTTCAATGCTCAATGCTGAATGTTTAATGTTTAATGTTTAGGGAGTTAAGAATTTCTCAACTCCCTCATGGATCATCTAGATGACGCTAAAGTCAGTAGCATTTAGCTCCTCGACGTTCACTCCCTCAAGAGTTGCCAATACTTCCTCCCCAGCCAGAATATTGTTGCCAGTAAAACTCAGGTCAGCAAATTGCAAACCATCAGCCAAACCAAGCTGATCGCCGCCGATGCCATTGATACCTCCTAAATTAAAATCGACGATTGTATTAGAACCATCCCCCATTCTCAATACAAAGGTATCATCACCGTTACCGCCATCAAGGGTATCATTGCCAATTCCACCATCGAGGAGATCATTATCCTCACCTCCTGTTAGGCGATCGCTGCCATTACCAGCATTTAAAACATCGCTGCCGTTACCACCATTGAGATGATCATTGCCCTCATTACCAGTAAGAGTGTCATTGCCATTGCCACCAATGAGACTATCATTCCCTGCATTGCCAGTCAGGCGATCGTCTCCCTCACTACCGTCAATAGTGTCATTACCCTTTCCACCATCAACAGTATCTTGCCCGCTCAAGGCTTGAATTGACTCGGAGCTATTACCACCCAGTAAATTATCTGAGCCATCGCTACCGTTAATTGAAACTGTTGTTCCCTCTGTCGAATCATCGAGAGTCAACTTAAACAGCTCACCTCCAGTTTCACCGTTATCGGCACGGAAAAATAATTCATTGTCAACGACAGTTAATTCGTAAGGAACAGAAGCATTGGGATAACCGTAATTACTTAGCCCTGGATTAATATCCGCTACTAATTGAGTTCCTTCGGTGGTACCATCAGTAAGAAATAGCTCATAGCCATGAACATCATCAGTCGCCGCAAAATATAGCAGGTCGTTAAATTCTACAAAGTCACTAGGAGAAGAATTATTGCTGTAGCCATAGTTGTTTTCTCCTGGATAAAGATCTTTTAGTAATTGAGTTCCCTCGGTGGTGCCGTCGCTGACATATAGTTCATTGCCATTTTCTGCATCATTCGCACTAAAGTAGAGTTTGCCGTTAAATTCCACCAAGTTACTTGGATATGCGGTTTCGATATTGCCGTTGTCATTGACTCCTGGGGGAATATCTACCACTAACTGAGTTCCTTCAGCAGTACCGTCAGTAACAAATAGCCATGAGCTATTTTTGCCATCATCCGCCGTGAAGTAGAGTTTGTCGTTAAATTCCACGAAGTTAGTAGGAAAAGATCCATTGGCATAGCCATTTTCATCGACTCCTGGATAAAGATCCTTTAGTAATTGGGTTCCCTCAGGGGTGCCGTCGCTGACATATAGCTCGTTGCCATTTTTGCCATCATCCGCCGTGAAGTAGAGTTTATCGTTGAATTCCACCAAGCTACTAGGAGAAGAACCATAAGCATTGCCATAGTTATCTTCTCCTGGACGAAGGTCTACTACTAACCGTGTCCCCTCAGCGGTGCCGTCGCTAACATATAGCTCGTTGCCATTTTCGCCGTTATTTGCCCCGAAATAGAGCTTGCCATCAACTTCGGTCAAGTCCCAAGGGAAAGAGCTATTGCTACCGTATTTATTTTCCCCTGGATAAAGATCTACTAGTAGTTGAGTTCCTTCGGCAGTACCATCGCTGACAAACAGCTCATCGCCATTTTCTCCATCATTGGCACGGAAGTAGAGTTTGTCGTTAAATTCCACCAAGCTACTAGGATAAGAACCATAGGCATTGCCATAGTTATTTTCTTTTGGATAAAGATCCATTAGTAGTTGAGTACCTTCGGCAGTACCATCGCTGACAAATAGCTCGTTGCCATTTTCTCCATCATCAGCAGCGAAGTATAGTTGATCTTTAAATTCAACCAAGTTACTGGGATTAGAAGTATCAGGAAAGGGAGTGAGCGGGGCAGAAATCCTTGCTTGATCTTCAGTAGAGGAATCAAGCTCTTCGTTGGATTCAGCTTGGCTATCAGGTCTAAAAAAATCGATGGGACGAACAGGGCCACGATAATCAGTAACACCAGGATTAATATCCTTGACTAGTTCGACTTGACCGAAATTGGTATCCATTTAGTTTGATTGTGTTTATTTAGATAGAGTTGATCGATGATTCAATGACAGATTCATCTGTTTTTATAATCCCGAAAAGTTTAACCAGTAACCTAGAGCTTCAATGTATCGCTCATATCGACTATATTTCTATCATGTTCAGTTCATACTGAATCTTAAGAATTATCTAGATGTTCATGATTTTTCTCAAAAATCCAGAGTCGTTATGAGTACGATTTATTTACGGTAATTTATATGTAATACAAATAAAAATGATATAGATGGATAATAATGATCAAAGTATTTGGAATCATCAGTAAATATATTGGCACCAATACTATGCTGTAATAGCTTTTTTATCCTGGCTAGCTTAAAAAAGCACAGACCTATCTATTGCTTTTGATGGATAATTAATAGCTTAAAAATTATCCCTTGGGATTGATGTCAAATAAACTAGAGCAAGGTTAACTAGTAGGTGTTATCAATTGTCAATTTAATTTGTCAACTTATTTTTTTTAAATAATTAGATAAGGCGCTTCTTTGTTGTCACTACAAATCAAGGAAAACTATGGAAACACCAATAACATCACAAGAATACAGTGGGCTTCCTTCAGGCGAAGAGGGTATGATTAAAGCCTCGAATTCTGAAAGTTCAAGTCCTGAAACTATTACTGAACAAACGACTACTAATTCAACGATGGAAGAATTGCTGCAAATCGGCTGGCAAATCTCTCATTTTCTGAAACAGTTACCCAGTTACATTAAGAGATTCTTCAAAGCCTACAAGTCTCCAATTATAAGCATTACATTGATTTTGGCAGCAATTGTGACACTGAGGCTCATGGTAGCAGTCGTAGATGCATTAAATGGCTTACCGTTTTTTGCTACAAGCTTTGAAATAATTGGAATCGGTTTCGTAATCTGGTTTGTTTATCGCTATCTGCTCAAAGCTTCAACTCGGCAAGATATAGCTCTTGAAATCCAGATACTTAAAGAACAAATCATCGGCAAAAGTGACTCGGATACAGATCCTCTTCCCGACGAAATAGTTTAAGTAGGAAAATTTCGAGAGTTTTGAATTGCCAAAATTCAACCAAAAGAATGATGGATTAACTTCTGAGCTATGGGAAGTTAAGACTTAGTAACCAAAATAAATTGCTTTATTTCCACATTTAAAGTGTGAAACCCAGGAGAACATAATCATGGTATCAACTCTTACTGACGAAAAAAGAGCCGCAATTGCCGAAAAGCTCGCAAGTATGAAAGCTATTCAACAACTACTGATTACTATTGAACAGCAGTTTGTCGAACAATGCGATGATCAAGATATTAGAGATCGCCTCAACAAGATGCTTGAAGATGATCAAAAAAATGTAGGTATTATTGACACAGTTATTACTCAGTACGGCATTCAATCTCAACCAAAGGAAACAGTAACCGAAATGGTTGAGAAAACTCAACAAGTAATGTCCAGCTCGAAACTGAATATGTACGAAAAAGCGGTACAGTACGAACTACTCAAACATGGACAAGTGATGTCAGGTTTAATCGTGCATAAAGCGGCTCAAATAGTTGGAGCAGATGTCGAAGCTGCCATCACTCCTCTAAATGCAGTTAATTTTGAAAACCGGGCTCATCAAGAACAACTCAAAGGTGTATTAGAAGTGTTGGGGACTCGCCAGCTAACCGGACAAGATCCAGACCAAGGTGTTTGGGGACGAGTACAAGATGCTATGGCTGCTATGTCAGGTGTTTTTGGTAGCGCTGTGACCCAAGCTTCCGATAAGTCCGATCTGAATATCCAAGATGTTATCCGTATGGATCACCAAAAAGTTAATACTCTGATTGCCCAGATGGAGAGTAGTGACGATCCTAAAAAAATCGAAGAATACTTTGGACAGATGTATATGGATTTAAGCGTTCATTCTGAGGCTGAAGAACAAATTGTCTATCCAACCGTACAGCCTTTTTATGGTGAAGAGAACACTCAAGAACTTTATGATGAGCAAGCTGAACTAAAAACCGTTCTTAGCCAAATGAAGTCTTTCAATCCTACTTCTCCAGAGTTTAAATCAATGCTTCAGCAAGTAAAAGAAATGGTGGGAGATCATACTCGTCAAGAAGAAAGCACTATGTTTGCGGCAATCCGCAATAATTGTTCTACCGAACAACAAGAGCAATTAGCAACTCAATTCAAAGACGCGAAGAAGGAACTACAGACTCAAATGTCAAAAGAATCTGCTGCTGCCTAATTTTTGAATTACTTTTGCTGAGCTATTTTTCTCTGCTAAGTGGCACAACATAAAACCTAAAAAACGATCGCTCCTAAATAAAAACAGGGCGATCGTTTATACCACAAGGGCGACGCGAAGCTAGTCCTAAAGGATAAGCTTCGCAAATGCTTTAGCATACAATGTCCTTTAGGGCTTTTTTGCGTAAACTACCGAACAAACTGGGGCATAATTTCCGCCGCTGTAAACAAGCCAGTAATTCCCCGACGATTCAAAGCCATTCCTGCCTTGAGATAACCAAAAGCAGGGCCGCAGACATTAGCCGCCATACTCGTTTCATCTCCCAAAGTAAAAGTGTGGGTAGAAATTTTGCCTTCAAAGGTACGACCTGTGACCTTAACGTTAGTGCTTAGGGGTTTCTTGGGGTTACGGGTGTCTACAACTCCGCCCACGGTAACGCGATCGCGATCGCAAATACCAGCTAGTTCTAACATAATGTCGTCGGCATGTTCCATATTTTCTAAGGAGATGATGCCATTGGTTTGATTTAATAATGCTGCTACTTCCTCATCCGTCATAGCGCTAGCTCTTTCCACATTATATTCAGGCATATGCGCAATATCTTCTCTAATGGTGGCACGGTATGCTTCCCAGTTGGCAATTCCTACCCCAAACGTAATTTTAATGCCGTGAATTTCACTATAGCTTTGAGCAGCGATCGCCGCCGCCGCAGTTAATAAACCAGGAGTTGCCCCACAACCTGTCATATAGGTAATGCCTGCTTGCTCTAAATCAAACTGCAATTCCAGTAATTGTTCTACAGCACTAGTTCGTTTTAAAGCATCTACTAAAACACCTTGCCATCCAGCTTGAATAAATTGCCGTGCCACATCTGCCATGAAAGTATTGGGTAAGTTAGGCAAAGCAAGAAAATAGCCATCCACCTCAGCATTTTCCACTAAATCTTGAATACTATTACTACTCAAAACACCACCAGCAGCTAAATATCCTACAGAATTACGCTCGTGATAGGTAGAAATTGCCATCTCTATATCTAAACCCATGGGCTGGTAAACATAGCCCTTATGATCTGCTGTTGCCACGAGAATCATCTCTTGTTTGGCTGCCAAAATCCTTGCCGCTGCTTGTCCTAAACCGCCAAAACCTAAAACACCAACTCTGATTGGATTAGCTGCTTGATTGATCATCATCTCTGACTCTAACTTGAATACACAGAAGATTGTATGATCCACAGCCCACAACTAAGATTAAATAAAAAGTTATTTTTGTCGAAAAACTTGAAATATAAATATTTCCTAAGTAGTGTGTTTTTTTGTTTAGCCAAGTTTTCCTGGATAAATCTCTGTCCTAGCATTCCAAAGATCAGTTTGAAGAAAATCTAGATTGTATAGTAGTAACTAATTCAGTTATCATTAATCTTTAATAAGATTCTCATAGAATTAAAACTATCTCTCAAATTATATAGAGAGAGCGCGATATAACAAAAAATATAGTTCCTGGAAACTTACTAGCAATATTACTAGCAGTATTACTAGCAGTATAGTTATTGAGTTTCATCAAGCATCAGGTTCATCCAAGGCGATCGCTAATAAGCCAAGCAATGTAGATCAACGAGATAAATGGAAACACTAGAATTCATTATTTATCCCGATGGACGGGTAAAAGAGACGGTCACAGGTATTGTTGGTTCATCCTGCCAAGAAGTAACCGCAGCGATTGAAAAACAGTTGGGAGTTGTGGTCGATCAAAAGCAAACCGCAGATTACTATGCTCAAAACAAAGTTCAATCCACTAGTGCTGTTGCTCAAAATAACTATAGTGATTGGTAAGGAGCGATTGGTAAGGACTGGCAATTTAACACATCAATTTAAACAGTTTAATTAGAACACTTGATTTAGTTCCCTAGAGGAGATTTATGTCACATTTCAGCAATATTAAAACTAAAATTCGCAACTTAAACTCTTTGAAAGCAGCCCTCAAGGATTTAGATATAGATTGGAAGGATAGTTCGGGTTCAGTTCGTGGCTATCAAGGTCAAACCCACCAAGCCGAGGTGGTGATTGAACAAGACAATAGCTATGATTTCGGATTTTGCTGGAATGGCAGCGAATATGAGTTAGTAGCAGACTTACAATATTGGCAGCAACCTTTGACCGTAGATGGTTTTCTTCGCCAAGTAACTCAACGTTATGCCTACCATACGGTAGTTAACGAAACTGTCAATCAAGGATTTGCGATCGCTGAAGAAACGAACCATGAAGATGGTTCAATTCGTTTAGTTGTTCAACGTTGGAGTGCTTAATGAATAGCAGTGATCCAAGTCAACCTAATGGTTTTGAGCCAGAATTAGGTGGTATTTGGCGGCAAAAAGGAGTTTTCGTGGATGAAAATATCTGTATTGGCTGTAAACACTGTACCCACGTAGCAACAAATACGTTTTACATTGAACCTGAATACGGCAGAGCCAGAGTTTTTAATCAAGATGGCGACGTTGAGGAGTTGATCGAAGAAGCAATGGATACCTGCCCAGTCAATTGTATTCACTGGTTAGATTACACCGAATTAAAACAGGTGGAAGATGCGAGAAAGTATCAAGTGATCCAAAGTCTGGCAATTCCTCCAGAGATGCGGCGATCGCTCATCAGTAAACGCAGTAGAAAAGGCAACCCTTAGGTAGTCAAGGTTAAGAATGGAGATGGTTTTACCAGTTTGTTCTTGGTTTTAAACGAAGCTAATTCACATTAGACGTACTTTAATTACCATTTAAACATCGCCTGAATATATTCCCGGCCCATAGAAGAAATTGCATCTAACGGCACACCTTTAGGACATACTGCCGTACATTCCCCATGATTGGAACAGTCGCCAAAGCCTTCCGTTGCCATTTGGGCGGTCATATCCAAAACTCTTTGTTTGCGTTCGGGATCTCCTTGAGGGAGCAAAGCTAGGTGAGCTACTTTAGCTGCGGTAAACAGGGAGGCAGAAGCATTAGGACAGGCTGCAACACAAGCACCACAACCAATACAGGCTGCATAATCAAAAGCGCGATCGCTGTTTTCTTTCGGTACAAGCAAAGAATTAGCATCGGGTGCCGCACCAGTATTAACAGAAATATAACCCCCCGCAGCCATAATGCGATCGAATGCCGAGCGATCGACTACCAGATCTTTAACAACTGGAAAAGCTTTAGCGCGCCAAGGTTCAACCGTTAAAGTGTCTCCATCTTGAAAGCTTCTGAGATGTAACTGGCACACCGCCGTTTGTTTTTGCGCTCCATGAGCCACCCCATTAATCATCATGCCACAAGAGCCACAAATACCCTCGCCACAGTCACTATCAAAAGCGACAGGTTCTTGATGTTCTTTAATGAGCCGTTCGTTTAAGACATCCAACAGTTCAATAAACGACATACTGGGATGGGCATCAGCTACAGTATATTCTTCTAGCTTACCTGCACTTTCTGGGTTTGCTTGGCGCCAAATTTTGAGGTTAATTTGCATAATTCTTTAGTTATACATACATAAATCTAGATTTGGAT
>JBJOPG010000132.1:0-11139 GCA_046050865.1 Cyanobacteriota bacterium | reverse complement strand
CGATAAAACCTTTCTCCATTCCATTGAGTCCATCAATGCTAGCGTTGCCCCTAGCTTTTTGGGAGGAGGAGCCGCTACCGTCGCAGGGACAGCGATCGCCGCGCTAACAGAAGTTGTCTTATTAGATATCATTGGCACGGCTTTTGCTGGGGTAGGTTTATTGTTTGCTGGGGGTAGTTTAGTGTTGAAAAAACGCAAGATTATCAGGCAGTTTGAAGATAAGCTGGATCAAGAAAAAATTCGTTTTGAAAGCGAACTATCGGCTAAGTTAACTTCTAAGTTAGATATTATCTACGAAGAAATCGACCGTAACTTTGCCAATATTTATAGTTACGTTGGGGCAGAAGAAGAAAAAGTGATACCGTTAGTCGATCAGTTTAAAGAAATTGAGCAAGAGGCAGCACAGTTGAATTTTTAGACTAGGCTTGTCCTGGAAATTTGATAAGATCATAAGATTATCTACACGTAATATATAGCAACTCCCCCATGAAATCCGACTATTTGGAGAGGATTCTGAATGCCCGCGTTTATGATGTTGCCCAAGAATCAGCTCTAGAATATGCACCTAGTTTGTCAGCTAGGTTAAATAATAAACTGCTGTTAAAGCGGGAAGATATGCAGTCGGTATTTTCGTTTAAACTCAGGGGTGCTTATAACAAGATGGCGAAACTGCCCCCAGATATTCTCCAGCAGGGGGTAATTGCTGCTTCTGCTGGTAATCATGCTCAGGGAGTAGCTTTAGCGGCAAAACATTTGGGGACAACGGCGATTATTGTCATGCCGATAACGACCCCTCAGGTAAAGGTAGATGCTGTTAAAACTCGGGGTGGGGAGGTGATTTTACAAGGGGATACCTATGATGATGCCTGTGCCTATGCGAAACAATTATGCGAACAAAAGGGTTTGACCTTCATTCATCCCTTTGATGATCCTGACGTAATTGCTGGGCAGGGAACCATTGGCATGGAAATTTTACGACAGTATCAACAGCCAATCCACGCTATCTTTGTGGCAATTGGTGGGGGGGGTTTAATTGGCGGAATTTCGGCATATATCAAGCGTTTACGTCCTGAAATTAAGATTATTGGGGTTGAGCCTGTCGATGCGGATGCCATGTATCAATCCCTCAAAGCAGGATATCGCGTCTGTTTGCCCAGAGTTGGTCTATTTGCCGATGGTGTGGCAGTGCGGGAAGTGGGGGTGGAAACCTTTCGTTTGTGTCAAGACTATGTAGACGAAATTATTTTGGTTGATACCGATGATACCTGTGCTGCCATTAAGGATGTGTTTCAGGATACTCGTTCGATCTTAGAACCTGCGGGAGCATTGGCGATCGCTGGAGCTAAAGCCTATGTAGAAAGAGAAAACATCACAGGAGAAACCCTAGTGGCGATCGCTTGTGGGGCAAACATGAACTTTGATCGTCTCCGATTTGTCTCAGAAAGAGCTGAGTTTGGTGAGCGGCGAGAGGCAATTTTTGCCGTAACTATCCCGGAAGAAAGGGGCAGCTTTCGCAAATTTTGTGAATGTATCGGTAAACGCAATTTAACTGAGTTTAACTACCGCATTTCTAACGAACAGAAAGCTTATATTTTTGTCGGAATTCAGATTGAAAATCGTGCTGATGCCGCTTCCATCGTGGAAACTTTTCTGGCACAAGGGTTTGAAACCATCGACCTCACAGATGATGAACTAGCCAAAATGCACCTGCGTCATATGGTGGGAGGGCGATCGCCTTTATCAGAAAACGAACTACTCTATCGCTTTGAATTTCCCGAACGTCCAGGAGCATTAATAAAGTTTTTAAGCTGTATGAGTCCCAACTGGAATATTAGTCTGTTTCACTATCGCAATAACGGTGCGGACTACGGACGCATTGCTGTGGGGATGCAAGTCCCGCCAGAGGAAATGGCTCAATGGCAAAAGTTTCTTAACTCCATCGGCTATCGACACTGGGATGAAAGCTTAAATCCTTCTTATAAGCTGTTCTTAAGTTGATGGGTAGTAGGTAGTAGGTAGTAGGTAGTGGGTAGTGGGTGATTACAAACTATTCCTGCCTAAAAGTTGCTGGTTGGTAACCGTCAGTGGGCTTAATTGCAGAGATCTTATCCACATCTTGATTAATGCAGCCTTCTCGTTTTCCTGCCACATACTGACAAACTCTTGCCCAAAGCCTCGTGCGATCGCCTGGGTTCCCAGAGCTGAATATTACCTCGCGATCGCCTTTGATTTGCACTTGACAAACAGGGCAAATTTCGATGTTTTCTGACGACATAAAATCTTACCAACTATTGATTTCCTTCTTATCATACGTATTTTTGTAGTTAATGCTAATGATTACCCCAGGATCTTAATCAAAAATAAAGTCCTAGCTATTTTTTGTTCTCTAGGGATAGAAGCAGCGCTACAATGCAATAGAGAGCAGACTTAGTCGCCTTGGATTGATGACATACACCACCAACGAACTAATTACAATCTTAGACTGTGAGCTAAAAGAAAATTGGAAGGGTAAGCGCGTTGTCTTATCTTCAGCCCAGCGCATTAACGATCCTGTGGTTGCTAAAGCTCTAAATATGGATCAGGTAAACAAGGTTTTTGCCTATCGTGATTTTCGGCATCAAATTCATGAATACCAAATACAACATCGGGTTTCAGGTGTAATTTGGCGCTCTTGTACTTTTAATCACCAGAGTATTACTTATCCTGAAATTCATAATCAGTTAATTCCAGTGGAAGGAGATAAGGAGATTCTGATTGCTGCTCGAACTAAAATTTTGCATTTCTGGGAACAAGTGACTTCCCAGATGAATTTTTGGTTGGTCAATCATCACAAGAACCAGCAGGGTAATCATCATCAACTAATTTCTCAGGATTATTTAAGTAAATTAATCAGTCAAACAGAATGGGCGGAAATTGATGCTGCCCGCACGGAAATCTATTTAGGTCTGTGTTGGGGCAATCCTCAAGAATCTCAGTATCACTGGGCAAAACCAAAATCAGGCTGCGATCGTATTATTGCTACGGTATCGGAACCGAGCGCAATCAAGATATAGTAGTCTAGGCTAATGTATCTTGATTAATTTGAATTTTTTGAACTAAAATCATATGTCTCAACAACATGCGGTAGGGGTCATCCAAACTTTGGGGTTCCCCTCTGTTTTGGCAGCTTCTGATGCCATGCTTAAAGCTGGTCGCGTCACCCTCGTTTATTTTGACAAAGGAGAAAGCGGTACTTTTGTAATTGCCATTCGTGGCCCAATTTCCGAAGTAAGACCTTCGATGAAAGCAGGAATAACGGCAGCCGAAAATACTTTTGGAGGAGAGGTGATAACTCATTATACTGTGCCTAACCCGCCCGATAATGTAGTCGCCGTTTTGCCGATCCACTACACTCCAGAGGTAGAGCGTTATCGCTTTTGACATCTTTAAACATCTATTTTAAAACTACCCTTAGTCAGCTAAGATTAGTATTCGTAAAAGTAATCTAGCATTACCAAGTTTGTAAAATTCGTATTTGTAATTGATAATTTAAGGAGCAAATTTATGCCATCTCAATCCGCCGTAGGCTCGATTGAAACAAAAGGATTTCCAGGTATTCTTGCCGCTGCTGATGCTATGGTAAAAGCTGGTCGTGTCACCCTGGTGGGTTATATTCGTGTCGGTAGTGCCCGTTTTAACGTCAATATTCGCGGAGACGTTTCGGAAGTTAAAACTGCCATGGCGGCAGGGATAGAGGCGGTTAAAAAAGCTGAGGGGGCTACTTTAGAATCGTGGGTAATTATTCCCCGCCCCCATGAGAACGTTTGTGCCGTACTACCCATTGACTATACAGAAGAAGTGCAGCCCTATCTTGATCAAGTAGAAGGTCGAACTTTGCCCATTGGCCCTAATAATTAACCAATAATCCTGGTAGTAGGGGCGATTCGCGACGCGAAGCTAGTCCTAAAGGATAAGCTTCGCAAATGCTTTAGGGCGAATCCCCCTTAACATATTGCATGTCGTATGTTTTGTATGCTGACTGAGTGCAACTGCAAGACTTGTTTTTTAACTTGTCTTCCTGGACAACTTTCTTTTTAAAGCCCTGACGTAAAGAAAAATGGGAAATTGATAGTACTCGATCACTAGCCAGATAACGCAAGCTAGATGAGCGCAGAAGGTCAAGGTTGTCCAAGCTAAAGGAAGCCAAGACAATAAGCTGCCATTTATGGGGGGAAACAGGTATACCCCCAGGGCAATAATGGCAGTGGGAATTAGGACAAAAGCGATCGCCAGTAGCAGATAAATGACACCGAATTCTGCCCCTTCGCGATAAATTCCTTTCCAGACTTTACCGTTCCAATACCAAGTTAAAGGTAATTGGCTATCTGCCATTTTGAGCAACTGTTTGTCATAGTTGGTGCTGAAGATATGCTGACAAAAGCTACAGGCAAAAGTTTCCATCAGGGGCATTTCGGCAACTTTGCCATGGCGACATACAGGGCAAGGATATGTTCCCTGACAGTGAAAACGATTAAATTCTGACCATTCTTGCTGTAAAAGATCGGTGCGGGGATGAAGTGAACGCTGAAAATCGTGAACGTTAGACATATAGATTGGTAATGTCGTGATACTTTTGACCGTATTGCTAAGTGAAATGGAATAGTCTAAATAGAATAATTGATTCCTTGAATTGATTACTAATTCTTCTTTGTTAATTAACAGTTAATTAATTCTTTAGAATGTAATTATAGCTAGCTAGTTATGATTGCTGACTAGTGATAACTATTTTCGATATAAATGTCAATATTATTTCGCAAAATAAACTTTTATTGCAGATATCAAACCTATATTAGGCTATGTTAGGAGGGATTTTGCTTAACTGCTCAATTTGCTGATGGATTAACTGCGTTAGGCGATCGCGTTCTATTTCAATACCAGACTTGAGATTTTGAGAATTCTCTAGAAAGATAATGCTATCTACTTCTTCCAGGGAGATGAATCTAAACAAAAGCTGCACCACAGAAATGGGCATCGCGATCAAATCTACGTTGGCAACCCCTTGAAAAGTGGCGGCATCCTCGACGGAGATAAAGCCATAGATTACTTTTTTCTCTTGCTGTAGTTGGGGGTTCATAATAGTGGTGAGAACCCAATCCGACCCTAGGTTTTGCAAGATATAGTATTCAAAATGATGCAGTTGCTGGGCAAATGATTTTAAGGCAGGGGCGATCGCTTTTTCCGCAACTGCTCTGGGTACACCATAATTCTCAGCATCGTCGATAATTATTTGTAGCTGTTTTTCTAGAGTCATGGGTTAAGTTTTCCTCAGGAAAAAGGATAGTTTAGTTGTTAGTTTTCAGCTTTTAGCTTTTAGCTTTTAGCTTCTAGTGACTAATAACTAACAACTAGTAAAAAATCAAGCTTTCGCTTTTTTCTGTTTATTTTTCTTCTTCTCAGTTTGCTTAGCTTGCTTCGCCTCTTTTTTTGCTGCTTTTAAGTCCGCTTCTTCTTGCTGTCGAGCTTTCTCTTTTTCCTCGGCAATTTTATCGAGGTAATAGTGATAGTCTCCACGGTAAGCAACTAATTCGCCATCACGAATTTCGACGATCTTATTCGCTGTCTGGGAAATAAAATAGCGATCGTGAGATACAATCAATACGGTGCCATCATAATGTTGCAAAGCTTCTTCCAGCATTTCCTTAGCAGGAATATCTAAGTGATTAGTCGGCTCATCCAAAATCAACAAATTAGCAGGCTTGAGGAGCATTTTCGCTAAAGCTAACCGCGCTTTTTCGCCACCACTTAAGGCTTCCACCTTGTTGAAGGCACTTTCTCCACTAAATAAAAACTGTCCTAATAAAGTTCGTACCTGTTCATTTTTCCAATCAGGAACTTCATCGTGGATGGTGTCCATGACGGTCTTATTTAAGTCTAAAGCTTCCGCTTGATTTTGCTCAAAATAACCAGGAATGACGTTGTGCTTACCTAGTTCAATTTTGCCTTCGTCATACTTTTCCATACCCATTGCCATCCGTAACAAAGTCGATTTACCCGCACCGTTCGGGCCTAAGATCGCAATGCGATCGCCTCGCTCAATGGTTAATGCTGCCCCCAGAAACAAAATATTATTGTTGTAAGCATGAACTAAGTCCTCAATAATAATCACTTCTCTACCACTTCGGGGCGACGGGGGGAAACGAAACTTTAGAGTTCTTAAACCAGCTACGGGAGCTTCCACTAGCTCTACCTTATCTAACTGCTTCTCTCTACTTTTTGCTTGGGTACTACGGGTGGCACTGGCACGAAATTTCTCGATAAACTCTTGTTGTTTGGCAATTTCTTTTTGCTGCCGCTCATAAGTTGATCCTTGAGCTAGGCGAGCTTCGGCTTTTTGCTGTAGATAGGAGGAGTAATTACCTAAGTAAGTAGTGGAAATTCCCCGCTCAGTTTCTACTATTTTGGTACAAAGGCGATCTAGAAACTCACGGTCATGGGAGACAATCACCATCGGTGTATTAATTCCCCGCAGATAGTTTTCTAACCACTCAATGGTTTCTAAATCCAGGTGGTTAGTCGGCTCATCCAGCAGTAGTAAATCTGGCTCTTGTAGGAGAATTTTACCTAAGCTCATCCGCATTTGCCAACCGCCACTATAGGAGCTTACCAGGCGATCGCCATCTTCTGAAGTGAAACCCATCTCCGGTAGAATTTTCTCAATTTGAGCATCAAGGGTATAACCATCCAAGGCCTCAAACTTCCTCTGTAGCTTATCTAGCTTATGGATTAGTTGATCTAATCGTTCGGGATTAGCAGTCTCCATCTCCTGCTGTACCTGATGCATTTGATGTTGAATTTCGTTGGCTTCCACGAAAACCGTCCAGAATTCTTCGTAAACCGTGCGGGTTGGTTCTACCTCAAATTCTTGGGTTAAATAAGCAATCTTAAGGCTGGCGGGACGAATTACTTCCCCTGATGTCGCCTCAATTTCACCACTGATGATCTTAAGCTGAGTTGATTTTCCAGCGCCATTGACTCCGACTAAGCCGACTCTTTCTCCAGGTTTAACTTCCCAGGTAACGTCTTTGAGAACTTCCCCCGTCGTGTAAGTCTTGCTAATGTGTTCGAGTCGTAACATGGACTATCTCCTGTAATGAGTGAAATGAACCAAGGCGAAATACTTGGATCTTAATATATTTATTTTTGTTACATTTTTTGTCTGATTTCTATTATATGATTAATGAATTGAAATGTTTAACTATTTTTCTCTCTAGTCAAATCGCCGTATAATTAGTGACAAGCTTTGTGGGACCTGCATCTGACTTAGAATACTAATTATTTTTCTTGAAATTTTTGTAATTTAAAATTAATTTAAAATTTTTATCTTCATTTAAGACTTAAGTTTTGAGCCTAAGTCTAAATTTAGCTTTATTGATTGATTTATCATTTTTAGTGGTATGACTACAGTATTAATAGTTGATGATCTAAGCAGTATTAGAGAATTCTTGAAAATCAACTTGTCTAGTGAACCAGATATTCAAGTAATTGGTTTAGCAGACAACGGTAGAAGAGCGATCGCCCAGGTAGAAGAGCACCAGCCAGATATTGTGCTCATGGATATCAATATGCCAGGAGAGATGGATGGAATACAAGCAGCAGAGAGGATTGTGAGCCGTTTTCCCCAAAGTAAAGTTCTCCTTCTAACCAGCCAAGATGACCGACAGCAATTGAATTGTGCACTCAAAGCAGGTGCAAGAGGATATATCCTGAAAAATACGAGTATCAAGGATATTGCGAATATTATCCGTCTCACAGAAAAAGGCTTTTTTCAAATTGGCCCAATACTCGGCAACTGGGATAACACCCTCCACAATTTGGCACAGATAGGTGCAGCAAACTTGGAAATGGGCAGGGAGGCTGCTACTGAACCAACCGAAATCATTACCCATGACTTTAATTATCCTCCACAAGCTATTCAAACATCTGAAATGAGCTCTACTTTGTCTAACTTGAGCTCAGAGTTGTTTCAATTGCAGGAAACCATTCGGTCCCAAGAAGATACGATTGTGAACTTGACTCATCAATATTCCCAGGTTCAACATGATATTAACAACAAGTTAAAAAACAATAATTTAAAAAGAGGGCGATCATCAGGTAAAAATTCAATCTTTACGTTCTATGGTTCTAAATCCACCAGAAATCGTCGTCGCCATGAACCCAGCCTGCTATTTATTGGCAGTTTTCTCTTGGGAATCATGACGGTACTGTTTCTGGGGCTATTGGTGGCAGTAGTCAAGCAAATGTAGTGGAACAAACATTTATTTGCTGTATTTAGTGGTTTATGGCGGTTTCTCCAATTAAGCTAGATTGGGTTCCACCAAAAATCACCTCTGGTTGACTATAGAATTTAAATTCCAGCAAGTTATAAAAGGGGTCTTCCAGAAAAAAGCAGAGATGCTCTAATTCTTGTTGCGGGAAACGTAATTTAGGCAAATCATAAAAAGTGATGTTGTTTGTGAGTGCGCGATCGCTTAGTTGTTGCCAAGCTAATTTGGTAGGCAAAATGAGACCAAAATGTCTCGGGTAAATTCCAGGTTGTCTGGTTAGCAAATCTTGAGTTACGTGGCCTACTAATTGAGTGCCATAAAAATTAAAGATTACTGCTGATTTATTTTCACGACCGATAGTACACCCTAAATTATCAGCATAAAATTCCTTAGCTTGAGCCACATTACTGATCGGAATAGCTAAATGAAAAATAGCTGAGGGAATCATAATCTCAAAGCTAACAACTGATTTGATTATAGTTGAAGCCAGGAAAATTTTTTAGTAATCCAATAACACTCTGACCCACTCAGGAGGGCGCGGAATGGGATTGTTTAAGCGATCAAGCAGCATTAAGGCTACCAAGTGTACAGCAAATAAATAAACTAGGTTCTGAATGATGATCGAGCCAATAGCGAAAATTTGAATCAAGGCAAAATTTGGTTGTGCCAAAATCCCTAATTGGAAAAATCCCCAATCCAGAAACTTGGTAATTTGCGTAATTAAATATACCCAAAGATTTTCACCGATCAAAATCGAGTTCAGCCAAAATCGAAAACATAATCCGAGAGAGCCAATAACCGCACCAGCAGCAATGGAGATCAACCAGCTAAATTGCCGTTTCCAGCAGATGCCTAACATTACTCCCATTAACCCATAAGGCATCAGGAAAAATATACTCCGGGTGGGGCCCATTAAGACCAACAGCAAAAGCGAAGAGACAACTGCTGCCATCCAAGAAGCACGATTCCCTCGTCTTAAACAGATTAAAGCGATCGGAATGGGAAAGAAGATTTTGAGGATTGATGCTACAGGAAAGACAGGAAAGTAACAATTAATCAGCCAAGCCAAGCTCGCTGTACTAGCCAAAAAAGCAGTTTCCACCATCACCACGGTATTAGTAGTAACTTTAGTCTGCTTCAGGGTTTTGCTGGGAGAGGGGTCTGAGTAAGAGCCTGAATAAGCATAAGTTCCCTCAGAATCCTCTTGATCAAGTTGATCAACTTGATCGACCCAGTTAATTTCGTCATCATCAACTTGTTGAGTCAGGTCAGACAATGAATCTTGATGATCTTCTTTGGACATAAGAATTTGATTGGCTAAACCAAAGAAATATTAGAGGTTTGAATATACTAGCAGATAGTGTCTTCTAACGCTGGCAAGTCGGGGATGCGCATTGAATCAGCATTCCTTTGAATTAAACCTTTTTTCTCTAGCTTAGTTAAAACCCTCGTCACCGTTTCTCTGGCTAATCCGCTTAAGCTACTAATTTCACGATGGGGCAGGTTGGGGATCTCCGTTCCTTTTTCTCCTTCAGTCCCCTGTCCTTCTACCAAAAATAAGATAGCATCAGCGACTCTAGAGATGCTGCTAGCTTCTCGCAATTGCAACCGTCGATTTACCTGCCGCAGACGTTTTGCCATCAGTTGCACTAATTGGACTCCTGCCATTGGTTCGGTGTTGATTAAGTTCACAAAATCCTCAGCAGGTATTCTTCCAATCAAAGTTTTAGTTAGAGCGATCGCATCGGTAGAACGGGGCAGTTTATCCATGGCCGCCATTTCACCAAAAATTTCTCCTCTACCTAAAATATTCAGGGTAACTTCTTTGCCATCCAGATTGTAAGTACGAATTTTCACCCATCCTTCCAGAATAAAATACACTGATCCACCCCAATCATTTTCCAATAAAAGTACTTGATTAGGGGGATGAGAGATGGTGACAAAATGAGCTGCAATCTTATGAATACTTTCTTCGGGTAAATCAGACATAAAAGGAACTAATTTGATTAGTTCATCATGATTGATATTGGATTCTAGATAACGAGATTGATCTTCCATGGAGAGTTGGGCTAACAGTTCTCTATAAACATCTCCTTTGTATCATTAACAACAGAAGAATACTTTAGTGAATATAGCTAGAGAAAGTTAATTGATGATTTAAAGATCCGTAATATGAAGTAAATTATTTTTTTTTATCTTTAATTAAAAGGTAAATATAACTACTTTTTTTATTCTAAATATTTTTGATAAAACCGCTTCCTCAGGGTATTTTCTTAAGGATAATCAGCTTTTTAAGCAGTAATTTAAATCTAATTTAAACCAAAATATATATAATCTTTAAAATCACGATGTTTTTAAATAAAGATTTAGTGAAGTGCTCTTTTTTTAATGGTAATTAAAAGTTTTTACGGAAATAATATTGCATAGAGAGCATGATCAAGCTGTATTGATAACTAAACTTATTAATTTAATTAAATTCTTTATTTAGTATGACTTCCCCTACTAATCTTTTTTATCCCAGAAATACTAGGGTTATGCCTTTGCGGATGGAGCAGTCAGTTCATCCTTCCGTGGTAAGTCAAGCCAAACGAGCCTTAGATATCTTGGGTGCCATTGTGGGATTGATGATCACGGTAGTTGTGGCTGTTCCCATTGCGATCGCCATGCAATTTGATGATCCAGGTAAGATCTTGTATAGTCAAACCCGCTGTGGTTTCGATGGTCAACCTTTCACCATCTGGAAGTTTCGCTCCATGATTGCCAACGCAGAGCAAAAAAGGCATTTAGTAGAAAATCAAGCGACAGGACATATTTTTAAAAATGAGCATGATCCCCG
>JBJOPG010000131.1:0-11144 GCA_046050865.1 Cyanobacteriota bacterium | reverse complement strand
CTTTGGTTTGTGAGCAATAAGAGATTTGACAGATTAGGCAAAACAATAGTGAAACTCAACAAAATCTCTTAATCTGTTACATTTCCAGAAATGTTTTCTGAAACCTATTTTTTCGGTTTTAATATAGGTTTTTTTTTCTTATCTAATAATTTTATAGCCTTAACAGCATCAACTATCTCATTTGCTACTTCAATAGCAGATTCAGACTGTTTTTTCCAGTCTATTGTTTTGCCTGGTTTATTCTTATAATCGGCGTGATTTCTCAACTTTCTAAGATTGTCGAGATTATCTGCTACTGTTGAGAAGTTTTGATTGTCGAAGTGGTTTCGTACCTCTTCATGCGCACTCGAACCTCTTGGGAGACGAATTCCCTGTGATTCTAAATATTCTTTCGCAACATTGAACACAGCATAATAAGCTCTGCCAATTACAGTTCTGTATTTTGCCTCAGCTAATGGTGAATCTTCCGTTGTCGAATGGTGCAGATCTTTAGCTAGATCGAGGAATTGAATCCACTCAAAACTACTTAATGAATCTGACATCGATCGAAAGTTTATTATTAATTTGAATCCGCTTATCTGTCCACCAACCCTTCTTAAGATTTCTGAGAGATTCTAAAGCTCCCATAACATCTTTTCTGGTTTCAATACTTAAAAATAATTCTCCTCCATCTTTATACTCTTCCCCATCTTCATACTCTAGATATAGATTTTCACCCTGAAAGTATTCTCTAATACGATCTTTAGCTTCTTGAAGAACTTGGATGATTTTTTTGTTTTCTCGTAAAAAGTTTTCTATTTCCTCTTTTTGTTCTAAATCAAAGTCATATGTTTTCTTCAGTTTTTCTATGTTTTCATCAACATCTTTATCTTTACTAACATCTTTATGTAAACGTTTAGATGTTTTCTCAAGTTTTGATTTTGATGTATCAACTCTTTTAAAATCTTTTAATTCAGGAGAAATATTTTTACTTTTTTGTTTGGTTGTAGTTTCAAGCATTTTATTTAACTTCTGATTCTGCAATTTGAATTTCTTCGACTTTATTAACAAAGTTTTCGAGTAGTTGTGCAAACCTTTTAGCAGTGTCAAGATCTATAGAAAAACTAGCTTCAATTTCTCTGACAATCGAGCCTCGGCTTTCACATTCTTCTATAATTTCCTCATCTGATATGCTGCCATCTGGAGATAAAGTATAAACAATTCTTTTGGGAATAGAATTACGCTCATTCCAGAGGATTATCTGAATATCTCCTTGAGGATTCCGTTCAATACTTAATTCATCTACATGAAGCACACGAAAATAATTACTTTTAATGTAGTCAAACGTAATTTTATTTTCTGATCCGCTCATTGTTGTTTTGTAAGATAAGTTCTAATTAGTTCTAATTTCAAGGATTAGCAAAGATAATTATCTAAATCTTGACGGTTAATGACTACCGATCATAGCCTTGTTAGAATGAAATTTCGATAACTTTAACAATTTCTCATTTACAGGAAATCCATCGAGAATTTAGAGAAGGTAATCAAAGTTGAGTTAAGCGATCGCCATCAGCTATTCTCAACATGAAGGTCTCCGTCCATTAAAGCGCAAGCCTCTAAACTTCGCGATCAAAGCCAAACTTGTCTCTTATTTGGGAGTTAAAATACTGTCCCACAGAGCTAGTTTCTTTTAATTCTTTGTAAATCTTCTCGGGTACCTCAGAGTATTTATATATGCTACCGTTACCGAAGACAACCCGTAGAATTTGTTTGTTGGTGTCATAGTCAAAGTCTTTAATGGCAGTACTTTGATTTTTCAAAAGTGGAAAAGCAATTACATCACGGATGCTAGGGGAATCGGTTAAGAGCATCACCAAGCGATCGATACCAATACCTAAACCACCCGTGGGGGGCATACCGTATTCCAAGGCGGCTAAAAAGTCCTCATCAATATCGTTAGCTTCGAGATCCCCTGCTGCTTTCTTGGCAGCTTGGGCTTCCAGTCTAGCCCGTTGATCGAGAGGATCAGTTAACTCAGAGAAGCTATTGGCGGTTTCTCGACCCACCATAAATAGCTCAAACCTTTCCACCAATCCTGGTTTGTCCCGATGAGGTTTTGCTAAGGGGGATATTTCGACGGGGTAATCGGTAATGAAAGTCGGCTGAATCAAAGTGGTTTCGACTTTCTGTTCAAAAGCCTCGTTCAACAATTTACCAACAGTTTGGCAGTCGCTGGGGACTTCAATCCCCGCCGCCAAAGAGGCGGTTTTTGCCGACTCGAAGTCAGTAAACTGGGTAAAGTCAACCCCTGTGGCACCTTGCACCACCTCATGCATGGTTACCCTGCGCCAGGGGGGAGTTAGGTCTATTTCCTCGCCTTGATAGGTAACTTTTGTTGTGCCTAATACTTCTTGAGTCACCTCGCTAATCATGGTTTCAGTCAACGCCATCATGTCGTGATAGTCGGCATAGGCTTGATAGACCTCAATGGAAGTAAACTCTGGATTATGGCGAGTGGAAACTCCCTCGTTGCGGAAGATGCGGCCCATTTCAAACACCCGCTCAAACCCACCGACGATCAGCCTTTTAAGGTGTAATTCAGTGGCGATCCGCAGATACAGATCCATCTCCAGAGTATTGTGGTAGGTAATAAAAGGACGAGCCTCAGCGCCCCCTGCTTCGCTTTGCAAAACGGGAGTTTCAATTTCTAAAAAGTCTCTAGTTTCTAAATAACGACGAATTGCTGCCGTAATTTTGGCTCGAATCCGGAAAGTCTGTCTCACCTGGGGATTAACGATCAGATCCACATAACGCTGACGATAGCGTTTCTCTGTATCCGTTAAACCATGCCATTTATCGGGCAAAGGTAATAAGGATTTAGTCAGAATTTTAAACTCACTAACATAAACCGAAAGCTCACCCTTTTCTGTCCGTTTGACGGTACCTTTGACACCCAGAATGTCCCCTGTATCGGAAAGTTTCTTGAGGTGATTAAACGCCCCTTCTAACTCTGCCGCCATGGTCTGGTTAATTCTTTTTTTATCCAGATAAAGCTGAATTTTTCCTGTTTCATCCTGGAGTTCAAAAAACGCTAGTTTCCCGAAGACTCGCCGTGCCATGATTCTCCCAGCGATCGCCACTTGGTCTGCTACTTCTTCTCCCGCCGCCAAATCAACGTATTTTGACTGTAACTCAGCAGCATGATGACTCGATTCCCATTTATAAGCATAGGGGTTTAAGCCCAACTCCTTCATTTGAGCTACTTTTTCGATTCTGGTAGCGCGAATTTCATCTAAGTTAGAACCGCTCTGTTGGGGCTGATGTTGGGAATTATCTTCTGCCATTACTACTAAAATTACTACTAATATTTAAATTAATCGGGATTAAGTTGATTTGCTTTGAGGCGATTGTTGGCGATCCGTAGGCTAGAGGTCGCCTAATCGCTGGTTAACGCTAAGTAGAATCTGCTACTACTGAATATTTACTAAAAAAAGCTTTTAGCTCTTAGCTTTTAGCTTTTAGCTCTAAAGATTACTTAAGTAAATAACTAAGAACTAGGGCAAAGCCCTTTACTAAATATTGGCAGATGCAGGATGCTGTTATATGGCAAACACATTGAATTATAACGCATCTAGGTACTTCAACTGGATTGTCTTTGGGGTTGATTATTAAATTTAAACTGAAATTTAAACTAAAATTATAAATGTTTATTCTGACCAGAAAAATTACGCTGATTTATTTAGTCTATTGCGGCTTAATTGTCACTCTAGCTGGCTGTAACTCAGTGGCTAAGACCCAAACAGCTACGATCAATACCCAGATCAAGACTCAGAATTTAACCCCGACACCGATTAAAATCACTCTGGAGGATTTGCCCCAACCCTATGCTAGCGAATCTGTTAGTAATTCTCCGAACGTGATATCTGTGCCTGAGAACCCCACTTTACAAGTTCCTGGAGGATTTAAGGTCAATGTCTTTGCGGACAATCTCCCTAGCGTTCGCTGGATGACCGTAACTCCCAACGGCGATGTTTTAGCAGTGCAGTCTAAAGAGCATAAAATTACTTTATTACAGGACAAAGATAACGACGGTGTTGCAGAAGTTAGCCAGACATTTGGCGATCGCCGTAATAATCTTGACCAGCCTTTGGGGGTGACTTTTGCGGGAGATGCTTTTTATGTAGCAAACACAGGAGAGGTATTGCGCTTTGATTATCAGCTAGGGCAGTCAAAACTTGAGGGAACAGGTACAGAAATTACCAAACTAACTCCAGGGGGATATAACCAGCACTGGACGCGGAATATTGTTACCGCCCCAAATGGTAAGCAACTGTATGTTTCCGTTGGCTCTAAATCTAATGTCGAACCTGAAGCCTTACCCCGCGCTTCGATTCAGGTAATGAATTTAGATGGGTCAGAACGTTCCACCTATGCTTTTGGTTTACGTAACCCTGTTGGTTTAGATTTTCACCCCGTTACAGGAAAATTATTTGCTGCGGTTAACGAACGAGATTTATTAGGGGATGATCTAGTCCCCGATTACTTTACCCAAGTCAAACAGCATGGCTTTTACGGCTGGCCCTATGCTTATTTATCCCCCAAATTACTCGATCCACGACGGATGCAGGGAGACAAAAGCGAACAACCAGAACTAGCAGTGACGACCATCACTCCAGATGTCCTGTTTCAGGCACATTCGGCAGCTTTAGGGGTGCAGTTCTATGACCAGCAGCAATTTCCCGAGAAATACCATAACGGCGCTTTCGTGGCATTTAGAGGTTCTTGGAATCGCGATCGCGGCACAGGATATAAGATTGTCTATGTTCCTTTTGGTAAAGATCATCAACCATTGGGCTACTACGAAGATTTTCTGACGGGGTTTCTAGTTAATCCTGATATTCCTGAAACTTTTGCTCGTCCTGTTGGTTTGCAAGTTATGCCTGATGGCAGTTTACTGCTAGCTGAAGATGGCAACAGTCGTATTTATCGGATTAGCTATCAAGGGGAGATGGGGAAGTAGGGAGATGGGGAAAATCTAATTAGAGATTAGTCGTAATTGCTGATACAGGACAAGTAGGAATACACTGCTCACAGACAATACAGCGCGATCGCCTAAAATCCAATTTAAAAGTTTCTGGGTCTAAGATCAAAGCTTGAGTAGGGCATACCCCCGTACATAAGCCGCAATCGACGCAAATTTTCTCATCCACAGCAATCTCCCCACTAGCGGAATAGACCTGAAAATCATTAATTCTCATCCATTCGATCGCCGCATCAATCTGATCGATATCTCCCTGCAATTCCACTACTAATTTTCCAATCTGGTTGGGGGCGACCTGAGCACGAATAATATTACTGGCAATATTAAAATCTTTTGCCAGACGATAGGTGAGGGGGATACGCACCGCTATGCGGGGGAAAGTTATCGTGAGCCTTTTTTTCATGGAGAAGTTATGGAGCGTTATGGATTACAGATAGAATAAGAAGCGCATGTATATTTATATATCTATCAGTTTACTCAATGAGCCAGCAGCCCTTAGAATCAGCCACAAATAATTCTGTCAGAAATATTGTAATTGCGGTCGCCGCTATTGTCCTGAGCATCACTTTGTTTTTGGGGTTACAAAACGAAACTAATGGCACATCCCTAGAATCTCAGGCGAAAAAGTCGATGGCTTTAGAAGTAGCTTTGAATAACAATAAGCCTACTCTAACGGAATTTTATGCCGACTGGTGTACGAGTTGTCAGGCGATGGCAAAAGATTTGGCAAACATCAAAGAAAGCTATGGCGATCGCGTTAATTTTGTGATGCTGAATGTGGACAATACCAAATGGCTCCCAGAAATGATGCGCTACCGCGTTGATGGTATTCCTCATTTTCTGTTTATGAATAACCAAGGAGAAGCGATCGCTGAAGCCATTGGCGAACAACCGAAAGGCATTTTAGAAACTAATTTGGATGCTTTAATTGCTAATAATCCCATCCCCTACGCCAATAAGAAGGGGCAAGTTTCTCAGGTAGAGGCAAAAGTTACCGTTACTAACGATAATGCTGATCCTCGTAGTCATGGGGCGACAGTTAAATAACAAAGCGTCTTATGTGAATTAGCTTTGTTCATTTGCGTAGCTTATCCTTTAGGAAATGAACTAGTCCGTAGCTTCTAGCTTCTAGCTTCTAGCTTTTAGCTTAAAACGATTTATACTTCCCAGACGACCTCTAAGTTTTGTAGAGCCATGATCGCCAACTCCGAATGCCTCGTCAGCATCCTCATTCCTTGCTATAACGCCGCCCGATGGATTGAAGAAGCCATCACCAGTGCCTTGAGTCAGACCCATAGGAATATCGAAGTCATAGTAGTTGATGATGGTTCAACGGATTGTAGTCTAGAAATCATCCAAAGTTTCGGTACCCAAATACATTGGGAAACCTGGGAAAATCGCGGGGGAAATGCCACGCGGAATCGATTGCTGGAACTCAGTCAAGGAAGCTGGTTGCAATACTTAGATGCAGATGATTATCTCTTGCCCCCTAAGATAGAACAACAACTCAAGGTGCTAACGCAAAATCCTGATGTCGATCTGATTTATAGCCCCAGCATTATTCAACATCACCAACAAGGAAAAGAACAGAGCAGCCAAACCATCTTACCGATTCCCCAGCCTCACGATCCTTGGAGTTTGCTCGCCAGATGGTATTTACCCCAAACAGGTAGTGCCCTCTGGCGAAAGGAAGCGATCGCCGCAGTGGGTGGTTGGCAAGTAGATCAGCCCTGTTGTCAGGAACACGAGTTATATTTGCGTTTACTCCAGGCGGGCAAAAAGTTTAGTTATTGCGACTATGGGGGTTCTGTATATCGTCAGTGGAGCGAATCCACTGTATGTAAAAGGGACAAGGGGGAAACCTACCGTAGACGTTTAGCAATTACGGATCGCCTCGAACAGCACCTAGAGCAAACTCAACAGCTAACTAAATTAAGGCAAAACCAGATTAATCAGGCTAGATTTGAATGCGCCAGAATTATTTGGCTGAGTGAACGCCATTGGGCAAAGCAGATTATTGAGGATATTGGCGATCGCGATCGCACATTTATTCCTTCAGGAGCTTGCGCTCCCCAAACATACCGTTTAATGTATCGCTGGTTTGGCTTTGAGGTGGCAGAAAAGATAGCAGCTATGAAGCGACAGTTTATATGAAACACTTAAATGTCTGCTACGAATGGAAGGCTTGGGGACTTGGGGACTTGGGGACTTGGGGACTTGGGGACTTGGGGACTTGGGGACTTGGGGACTTGGGGAACCAATTCTCCCTATCCCCCATCTCCCTATCTCCCTATCTCCCTATCTCCCTATCTCCCTATGAACTATCTCCCTATCTCCCTATGAACTATCTGTATTAATTAAAAACTTAAACGATATTAGTTGTGATGGTTAGTTTCTCCATTATTATTCCTGTTTATAATCGCGTTAGTTTAATCGATCGCACTTTAGCCTCAATTCTGGATCAGGATCTGAGTCAAGATCTTAATCGGGATCTTAATCAGGAGCTTGAAATTATTGTGGTTGATGATGGTTCTACCGATGGCACGAGAGCAAAGTTAGAAAAATATTCAGAACAATATGGCGATCGCTTAAAAATTTTACAGCAAGTAAATCAAGGCCCTGGAGCAGCTAGAAATCTAGGAATTACTAAAGCTACAGGAGATTATATTCTCTTCCTGGATAGTGATGATTTATGGTTTTCTTGGTCGATTGCCACTTTTAAACAAGCGATTTTACAGTTTAACTATCCTGCTTTTGTGGCGGGCAAAGGGGTTGAATTTTTCGATGCCTCGGAACTAAATAAAATTGCTGTCACTCCCTTTAAAGCTGAATTTTTTCCTGACTATTATGCTGCCTGCGATCGCTCTTTGTGGCTCCTCAATGGTGCAGTAGCCATTAAAACTGAAGTATTACGCCAAGTAGGGGGCTACAATCCTCAATGGATGAACGGTGAGGATTCTGATCTGTGGTTAAAACTGGGTACGGCGGAACATTTTGTCTCCATTGAATCACCTTCTGTCCTGGCATATTATCAACATGCTGCTAGCGCCGTTAGAGATCAGCAAAAGACTTATGAGGGGGCATGGCATATGATTACCCAAGAACAAGGTGGACTGTATCCTGGGGGTAAACATCGGCAACAAGCAAGACGCCAGATTATCATGGGTCACATTCGCCCCGTGAGTTTAGCTTATATAGGAGCAGGCAGGATCAAAGATGCTTGGAACATGTATCGTGCAACTTTTCGTTGGAATTTCGCTTTAGGACGGTTTGTTTATTTGATCGCTTTTTGGTTTATCATAATCTTCCCAACAGGGGAAAGGCGAAGGGGTAAGGGGGAAAGGGATTAATCTTTTATTCATGCAAGAGGTCTATTCATGAATCAGTGTGGTGTTACTGTTGCTATTCCTACCTATCAAAGAATCGAGAAACTATTAATTACTCTCGAAAAAATCCTCAAATGTAACCCCCAGCCCAATGAGATCATTATCCATGTTGATTATGGCGATCGCTCTACCGCCAAGGTGATTCAGGAAAAGTATCCTGAAATTACCATTATTACGAGCGAAACCCAGATGGGGCCTGGAGGTGGCAGAAATAAAATCATTAACATAGCTAACAATAATCTGATCGCTAGTTTTGATGATGATTCCTATCCTTTGGATGACGACTATTTCAGCCGACTCATTACCCTGTTTGGACAATTACCCCAGACGGCAATTATTGGAGCAGCAGTTTTTCATCTGGGGGAGTCCATTCAACCAGCGGAATATGCAGCGGCAATCACCTCAAATTTTATTGGTTGTGGTTGTGGCTATCGTCGAGATTTTTTCCAACAAACCACAGGTTATGTAGCTTTACCGTTAGCCTATGGCATGGAAGAAGTTGATCTGGCTCTTCGCTTAACAGATCTAGACCGACAAATTATTTATAGTCCCTGGCTGAGAGTTTTACACAATACCCATTTGGAACATCATCGCCAACCGCAGATTACCGCTGCCACCATTGCTAATCAAATACTGTTGACATATCTTAGATACCCCCTAACCTGGTGGTGGTTGGGACTGTTTCAGGGCTTGAATCGAATTATTTGGTCACTTAAATCTCAGCGATTGGCGGGGATTTTAGCTGGCATAATTTTAATTCCCCAATTAATTTGGCAATATCAAGGCGATCGCTGTGCGGTTACCTCGAAATCTCTGAGAAAGTATTTGCAATATCGCCGCGAATTTATCACCATCAAATTAAACTGAATTTAAGTGATTGATCATCATGAAAGCTGGATTTGCTGTCAGTTGGGGGCAAGGGAACATTATGCTATTCCCAGAGCTTTAGCCGCCAGAGGACGCTTAGAATTACTAATTACCGATATTTGGCTAGACCAGGATCATCCCTTCAATTTGCTGCCTTCCGCCTATTTATCTAGTTTGCGGTCAAGATATCATCTTGAAGTACCTTCAGAGCGAGTAAAAGCTTTTAATCAGGCTCAGATTGCTTGGGAAATTTTTCATCGACATTACAAAGCTAAGGAATGGGAACTGATCACCGCTCGTAATCTTTGGTGGCAAAAACAAGTAATAAAAATACTCAAAAAACATCAGGTACGAGAGGAAAACATCACTCTTTTCGCCTATAGTTATGGAGCATTAGAATTACTTACCTATGCTAAATCAAGAGGCTGGAAAACTGTTTTAGGTCAAATCGATCCAGGAATTATTGAAGCACAAATAATCCAACAAGAAGTAGCAAAATATCCCCAGCTATCATCATCAACTATTAGTAGTCCTGATCATCAATATTGGTCAAATTGGCAACAAGAATGTCAGCTAGCAGACCGCATTATTGTTAACTCCAATTGGTCGCAACAAGCCTTACAACAAGCAGGAATCGACCAGCATAAAATCAACACTATTCCTTTAGCCTATCAAGCAGCCAACCGAGCTAAAGAATTTACGCGAATTTATCCCTCAAACTTTTCACTTCAAAGACCATTAAAAGTTTTATTTCTGGGTCAAGTAATTATCCGCAAAGGTATTGCCGCGATCCTAGAAGCAATCACCTTGCTTCAGGATTATCCGATTGAATTTTGGTTCGTGGGACAAGTCAAAGTTGTTCTGCCGATCGCCTTCCTCACCCATCCGCAAATCAAATGGTTTGGGGCAATTCCTCGTAGCCACACTGATTACTACTATCAACAAGCAGATGTATTTCTCTTTCCAACCCATTCCGATGGCTTTGGCTTAACCCAACTAGAAGCTCAAGCTTGGAAGCTACCGATAATCGCCTCACAATTTTGCGGCGCAGTGGTCAAAGAACAAAATAATGGGTTAATATTGCCCCAGATTACCGGCAAAGCGATCGCAGAAACACTGATTTTCTGCCTACAAAACCCACAAGAATTAACCAAATTTTCCAGTAATTCTACTCAAGTATTATCTGGTTTTACCTTAAGCAAATTAGCTCAAAAAATTACAACTATAAATTAAGAGAGGGAAAGGGGAAAAGAGTTGCTCTGCTATTCATGCAAGAGATCTAATCATTTTTTCCTCCTGATTGAATAGTTCTTGAGGACTCACACCAACAACATAATTTCACCCATTACCCATTACCCATTACCCATTACCCATTACCCATCTCCCCATCTCCCTAATCCCTAATTCCCCATGAATCCCACCCAGATCATCCCTAGTCGCAACCCTGCCGCCTCAACCTGGCTGAAACAGGAATATCCGATTTATCCCACCCTCGGAATAGTCAGCACGATGATTGGGACATTGGCTGCCATCTTCATGGTTCCAGCGAACAGCACTACTCCTGATGCTCTTTTTCCCTGCGCCTTGGTGATGACCATCGGTTTGGCGATCGCTCCTCTGGCTGCTGCTTATCGCAGTCCTCGAACTTTGTTACGTACCGAGCATATTCTGGCTCTTTCGCCCATTTACTGGCTATTACTCGATTTATTGCAAGAAGCTTACACCCTAGAAAGTCTATATAAAACTAGTATTACAGGCACTTTTTTCAGCATTGGTTTGTTTACCACTGGAGTCTGGTTGACGGTTTTTCTGCGTCCACCCAACTTGCCCAGACCTGTGGCTAATGCTGCTGAACATTCCTTGAGTCCCCG
>JBJOPG010000130.1:0-16711 GCA_046050865.1 Cyanobacteriota bacterium | reverse complement strand
CGACTTGTTAGATGATGTATTAAATTACACCATGCATGGTTCTATAGAGTTGAATTTTAGGTTTATAAATGACAGTTACGAAATCCGAAAACGTCCCTCCTGCTTGGGGAACAATCATCTATCTGGCGATAATTCACTTGGCAGCTGTGTTTGCCATCTTTCCCAGTAATTTTAGCTGGGGTGCCCTGGGAGTGGCATTTATACTATACGTAATCACCGCCGGGGTAGGGATTACGCTAGGATTCCATCGTCTCGTATCCCATCGTAGTTATCAAGTTCATCGACTGCTAGAATATTTTTTGATTTTTTGCGGTACCTTGTCTGGTGAGGGGGGGCCGATAGATTGGATTGGACTACATCGGATTCATCATCAATATTCCGACCAAGAAGCTGATCCGCACAATTCTTTAAAAGGTTTTTATTGGAGCCACCTGGGCTGGATGCTTTGTCAAAACCCCGCTAACGAGAAAATCGCTCGCTATACCAAGGACATTTCAGGCGATCGCTTTTATCAGTTCTGTCAACAGAGTATGATTCCCCTCCAGCTTATTTTAGCTGGTATCTTATATTATTTTGGCGGTTTACCCTTCCTGGTTTGGGGAGTTTTTGTCCGACTAGTGGTGGTGTTTCATTGCACTTGGTTTGTGAACAGCGCCACCCATAAATTTGGCTATAAAAGTTATGAATCTTTCGATACGTCTCTTAATTGCTGGTGGGTAGCCCTGATTACCTTTGGAGAAGGTTGGCACAATAATCACCATGCTTTTCAATATTCTGCTCGTCATGGTTTGGAGTGGTGGGAAATTGATTTTACTTGGATGATGATTAAGACTTTATCCTGGTTGGGTTTAGCCACCAATATCAAACTTCCCCCCAGCAAAACTAAAGGAGTAGCGAGTTAGTTAATCTTTAATTAATCCCGATCTCAAATTATCTTCAAATTATCTCAAGTCTAATTGCAACGAAGGCATTAATCGTTGTAAGTTCTTGAGGGATTTGCCTTGCCAAGGATTTTTTTGTGAGCCGATGACAGTCATCTGAATATTTTGCCGTTTACGCACATTAATGACGAATCTGGAGATCACACTGATACCTGAGCTATTAAGAAAACTGAGCTGTGCCAGATCTAAGACAATTTTCTGCGGTTCTTGTTGAGCAACCTGATTCAGCAAATCAGAAATCAAAGCATATTCGGCATTCCCATCCAGTCTTAGAGAACCATTAAACACAATGTGTTGGGATATTTGATCGTAGCAAATGCTATAGTTTTCACCTGTGATCTCCATGGTCGTCTCAAATAATTAATAAATAAATCAAATAAATCAAAGCTGTAGCTATGGTTGTGAAACTAGTTGTATTAAGTTCTTATTTTCGCTTTAAAACTACTAGGGTAATATCATCGTAAACTTGCTCAGTACCAATATGCGATCGCAAATCTTGGATTACTGCTTGGCGAATATCTTGGGCTGATTGTTGCCAATTTTCCCCTAGGACGGTACATAATCGGTCTAAACCATAATGAATGCCTTGGGAGTTTTCGGCTTCGGTAATGCCATCGGTGTATAGTACTGCGACCTCTGATGTCTCCAAGGGGATTTTAGCCTCAAAAATAAAATCGGCAATGCTTTCGACTAAACCTAGAGGAAAGCCTAAATTATTCGTGTCGATTCTGACAACTTCACCTTGGCGCACCAGCAAAACTTCTTCGTGTTGTCCACTAATGCTCAATATTCCCTCATAATATTCCACTAGAGACAAAGAAACATTTTTGTCGGAATTCAAACGCTGAATATTTTTATAAATCGTGCGATTGAGCACCTCAAAAAGGTGTTTGGGAACGGTTTCGTTATTCTCAATCAGAGTGCGAATTGCCGTCTGTACCATCAGCATTAAGACTCCACTTTCTAACCCATGTCCTGAAACATCACCAATGCCAATAATGATCCGTTCTTCTTGCTGGATCACATCATAGTAATCTCCCCCAATTTCAGCGGCAGCCTCACTAAATCCGGCAATTTCTAATGCCTTAATCTGCTGTAGTTCTTGTTCCTTGGGGAGCAACATTTGTTGTAGTCTTTGAGTCACTTCCAGCTCACTATTCAGGCGAGTATTTTCCACCTGTAAGCAATTATTAAACTGACTAATTTGCTGATTAACCTTGGTTAATTGCCTCAGATAGATGGCTTCTAAATCCCGTAGTCTTTTTTGCTCCAAACAGGCTCCCAGCCTCGCTTTTAAGAGTATGGAGTTAAATGGTTTGGTCAGATAATCTTCAGCTCCCATTTCAATACACCTGACAACGCTATCCATCTGCTCCAAAGCCGAAATCATAATGGTGGGAATATGTTTCCACGGACTATGGCGAATCCATTGTAAAACTTGATAACCATCGATTTCGGGCATGATAATATCTAGCAGAATCAAATCAAAAGTTCCTGTTTGAATCATTTGAATAGCTTGTTTACCATCTTTGGCTGTTGCTACCTGATAACCTTCTCCCTGAACCTGAGCCGCTAAGATCTCCCGGTTAATACCACTATCATCCACCACTAAAATCCTGTAGCCTTTTGTCTCTAAAACTGCAACCTGATCTTCGTACACAACTTCTGCTCCCAAAGGATTACTATTGCTATCTTAATTCCGCTACTTAGAAAGTTCTATTTTGAAAATGTTGACGAGAACGCCTAACTCTTGAAATAGCTGAGATAGTTGAAAAAACTGGGATTTAATATCATCTGTAACCATAAAAACGCAAGCTTGACTAAAGTTGAGGAAAAATACAGTGCTGTTATTTATATTGCCCACATTTAAATATTTCTTCAATGTTTACAGATGATCAACCGTCAATTTCTTTCATGGCATAGGAAAAAAGCTTCTGAGCATCTACAATTTCATTGATAATTTCACTTTAATTTCATTTTTAGGTTTATGAAACTTAGATTAGTAAATTACAATGGGTATTTTAGTTTTACTTTATTTTGCTCTAAGTAAATTCAACTAAGTTGATAGCTCTAAAATCAAATGAGTTGCTCCAGATTAGAAACTAGATCTTAACTAATAGTTATCGTTGATTAAATGTTTTACGAACTGCAGTTTAAAGTAGGAAAAGTAGCTCAAATAGAAGAAGCTGGTCTATCCTCCATCCCAAGTCTGATCATCGATAATTTGCGTGCTGCTACCATTATTTTTGATGCTCATAATAACTGTCTATTTTTAAATCAAGCAGCGGAACAAATATTTGGCGATCGCTCTAATATTTCTGTGGTGGGAGATTGGATTCGAGCTAAAATCGAGGCAGAATTGGCTCTACCAATTGTCTGTAAGCTACAGGAACTGCCTTTACAGTTAGCTAACACTGAGGTCTTAGAATTACCCGTTGCGGTTATTCTGCAACAACAAGCAGCATCTGATGAATTGTCGCAAGAATTAAATCAGCATAAATCTCTAGCTATTCGGGAGCCGAAAATTCAGCCCCAACATCTTGATGACCATGGAATAGCTCCTTTAAAGTCGATTAACCAGACTATTACCCTCAGTCATGACCCCTTAACAGGACTTCCTAGCCACAATTTATTGTTGCAACGTATTGAGCAGGAACTAAGATTTAGTGACCAAAAACCAGATTATAGTTTTGCGGTGCTATTTGTTGATGTCAACCGTTTTAAAGTCATCAATAGTAGTTTGGGTCGCATTATTGGCGATCGCCTTTTAATTGCCATTGCCCAGCGGCTTCAGACTTGTTTACGCTCCCATGATTTTATTGCCCGGATGGGAAATGATGAGTTTGTGATTTTACTTAGCAATGTCGAACATTTAAACTACGCTACTAACGTTGCTGACAGGATCTATCGAGAGCTATCGGTAACTTTTAATCTGGGAGGATATGAAGTTTTTATTGAGGCGAATATTGGGATTGCCGTGGGGGATCATGAATACGATCAACCAGAAAACTTGCTGCGAGATGCCGAGTTAGCACTATCTAATGCCAAAAGACAAAAAAAACTGCCTTATAAGATCTTTAATCAGTCCATGCGAGGGGAAGCTCTAACTTTATTACAGTTAGAAAATGACCTCAGAAACGCTATTAAACAAGAACAATTTATTCTGCACTATCAACCAATTATTTCCTTAATTAACAATAGAATCAAAGGTTTTGAAGTACTAGTGCGCTGGCAACATCCCCTCAAGGGTTTAATCTCTCCTGGAGAATTTATTCCCCTGGCAGAAGAGACTGGGCTGATTATTCCTCTGGGTTTTTGGGTCTTAAAAGCAGGTTGCCAACAAATGTACAATTGGCAACAACAATTTGGTGGATTAATGGATTGGAAAATCAGTGTCAATATTTCCAGTAAACAGTTGGCTTTACCGAATTTTATTACTGAAGTGGAGCAGATTCTTGCAGAAACAAAATTAGATCCTCACAACTTGAAATTAGAAATTACTGAAAGCTCTTTGGTGGAGGATACTCAGCAAACAATTATCATTCTCCATAAACTTAAAGCCTCAGGCATTGAATTTTCCCTGGATGATTTTGGCACTGGTTATTCTTCCTTAAGCTATTTACATCAATTTCCTTTTGACACCCTAAAAATTGACCGTTCTTTTGTGAATAGTATTGGGGATAATATTGATAAATTAGGTATTGTCAGAGCAATTGTCACCCTTGCTCGCAATTTGGGGATGGACACCATCGCCGAAGGCATTGAAACCGCTAATCAGCTAACCAAATTGAAGGCGCTTAAATGTGAATATGGTCAGGGTTATTTTCTCTCAAAACCTCTAGACAAAGTAGTCCTCGAAAATTTGATTGCCGTAGATCTGGCTCAAGCACTGCCAACGGAATCAGTGGGTTATCGCTCCTTGATGGACGAGGAATTAGCCCGAGAACAATTATTATTTCAAATTGAGCAACTGCGTCATGAACTAAGTGAACTGAAGTCGGAAAAAAATGACTTAGAAATTGTGTTGGAAAATGCCACCGAACATGCAGACCTGGTAGAATCTCAGCTACATAACGAAATTTGCGATCGCCAAAAAGCCCAAGCGGCTCTGAGTCTTGCTAACCGAGAATTGGAACAGCTTAGTGTCCTTGATGCCTTAACCCAAGTAGCTAATCGTCGGCGGTTCAATGACTATTTAATTCAAAAGTGGCAAGAACTATCCCTCGAAGCCAGTCATCTTTCCTTAATCCTCTGTGATATTGACTACTTCAAACTCTACAACGATACCTATGGTCATCCCGTGGGAGACTACTGTTTACAACAGGTGGCTTTAGCCATAGAATGCGTTATGGAACCGATCCCGGGTTTGGTGGCTCGTTATGGCGGCGAAGAATTTGGCATTATCCTACCCCATATTGATGCTGCCCAAGCCTTGAAAATTGCCGACAGAATTGTGCTGAATGTGAATAATTTACATATTAGCCATCAAGAATCGATAGTTGACAAATATGTCACCATTGTACCAAGCAAAAGCCGCAGGTCGCAATCGAGCTTGCTTATATTCAGAAGAAATATAGTAGAAGCAAGAAAGTAGATTAACTAACTCTGGCGATTGCCGCTCCTAATTGTATAAATAGAAAAGTGTTCTATAGCAGCATCTTTAATAAAGACGATGGGAACGCGATCGCTACTATTTTTAGCTTGGAGATCAATTTGATGTTTTTTCTTGATTTTCAGGGTAATTAGCTTAAACCAAAAATTTCCCAGGGGTACATAAGAAATGGGCTGATGTACCGTTGCCTCCTGCTGTTCAATCACATCTGGATCAAGCAAATTTAATTCATCTATTTTCTCTGGTTTTAACAGCAGCAAATTAACCACTATAATGCCGAAGCCAAAAATCTGCTTTTTCTGCTGTGCATAGTCTTTGAGCAGGGAATGATGGTTGGCGATGAAACTCTTGTTACTACTTTTTTCTACAGAGAAGTTATCTGCCATCTGTGTCTCGATTTAAGGTATTAATTTTTTCAATAAATGCATCCCAATTCCGCCTCCTGTTTCCAAGGAATATCTCAATCTTGGTGACAAGATAACAGAAAAACAGCTTTATGCCCACCGTATTATTTTAAACTTCAGAATTGGTTTGTGTCATATTTATTGACCGTATTTACAAACTCTTTTGGAGCAGCAGTAATTCTTAGATCTTGAAAAAATTCTTTCGGCATAAATTTCTCCAGAATCGGCATACATTCATCCAAATCATTTTTTCTGATGCCGAACTTATAGTCTGAAAGCAAAGAAAACCCAAAATCCGAATAAAGCTTAATTGCTCGGAAACTAGATGGCTGTGTGTGAAGGTAAACAGGATAATCATGCTTTTCTAGTTTTCCCATTATGATTGACAGCAAAGCCCTGCCAATACCTTGTCCTTCGTACTTTTTTAAGACTTTAAACCATTGAATCGTATTGAATTCGCTGTACGCCTTCCAACATAAACAGGTGGCGATGGGTTGATCCTGGCGATCACAGACGAACAAAGTTTTGGCAAAAAAAATTTCTTCTTTTCCCCCATAAGTCGTAGCGAAATAATCGGACATAAACTCCTCATATTCTTGTGCCAGCTCAGCATCATCAAAGGGCATTGTTTTCCATATGCCTAGCTCATTAGGTCTGCAACTTCTGATGAAATAACTTGAGGGCAATTCCATGAAAGAGTTGCGATTCACTGCCTCACACATCATAAAGATATTTTTGTCAGGTATTTCTTCTTCGTTCATTTGATACGGACGTTACTAGATCGCTCAGTAAAAGCAATTAACAGCAATCGATATCAGTCCAGAATTGCCAAGCAAGTTAGTCTTCAATAAACTTCCTTGACTTTTCAGCCATTCTCCAAGAGTTGGTTTTCAGAAAAGATAAATTCAGTGGTGATTTTCTCTGCATCGGGGTCAATAGATTCGATGGTCTGATGCTTAGGAACATAGTAATCACCAAGCTTTTCGTAACTTTCGTCAAATTCCCGTTTAGCTTTCAAATCATTAGTTTTAGAATCGCGGAAAATAGCATTATAACCAGTGGCGATATAGCCTTCTCCCGTATCTAAACTTTCGTTGGTGTTGATCACAAACGCCATGGGCCCCATCACCCGACTGACTTGGCAAATTTCAGTACCACGAATCTTGTAGTTAGAACCCATTGAGTCCCCTTTGACTAAGATTTCCACTGCCCCTGTGCTATCTTCTTCTCCCAAGGTAAAACTATTCTTACCGTGAGCATTTTCAAAGGTGTTGCGTTTACGGTGAGTAATGACATCTCTCATATGGTTGTAGACGCTTTCCGCTACCTTCTCGTCTTCGATACCAGTGACTTCTACCGAGAGATCGCTGTTCACTTTGATTTGGGCGTTGTAGGTTTCTTCCCCCTGCTTCAATTCGAGTTTAGTTTTGTAGCCAGGGAAGTTACTATCCCAGGTGTATCGTTGTTCGTAAGCTGCGCGAAAGCGATCGCGTGCAGTATTATCGGTCATATCTACTTCTTTTTAGCTACTTTTTGCAAGATTTTTTGATCTCTCTCTAGTGTAGGAAAATTTGCCTCATTTAAGTTGGGTAGTTGGGCAAAATTATTTTTCTGGTAGAAATAGAGAATAGGGAACAAACTAGAAGCAATTAATTTTTCTCTAACTGATGAACGATGGTATTTCAAGATGCTCGTCTAACTCAAATTACATTTCTCGGTTTATTCCTCTGGTTGGGAGTCAGCACAAGGGACTGGACAGTCAGACCTGAGTTAATTCTGGTGGTGATTGCTAGCTGTTTAGGAACTCAATGGTTACTTGCCGCAATGGTGGAATATGGCAACAGCACTAAAAACCATAAAAGCGATCAAAGCAATCAAAGCGATCGCCTAGACAATCTTCCAAATCTTAAGCATCTTAAGCATGTTTTGATTAGTCCCAAAGTATTAATCTCTCTACGGAGTGCTGTGATTACCTCCTTGGGTTTATCTCTCCTACTGAGAAGTAATAGCTATCAGACTATGATGCTGGCGGGTTTTCTGGCGATCGCCAGTAAGTTTATCTTTTGCTATCATCAGAAACACTTCTTTAATCCTGGCAATTTTGGCATTATTGCTGCTCTTACCCTCACAAATGATGCTTGGGTGTCCCCAGGACAATGGGGTACAGACTGGTGGTATCTTTTACTGTTTCTCGGCTTAGGTGGGATTGTCCTCAAACAGGTGGGTCGTTGGGATACTTCCATTGCCTTTTTGGTGTCCTACGGTGGTTTGACTGCCGGGCGTAACTTATGGCTGGGGTGGAGTTGGGATGTTTGGCAACATCAATTTATGAATGGTAGCTTGCTGTTATTTGCCCTGTTTATGTTGAGTGATCCGCGATCAATGCCTAATTCCCAGACTGGAAGGCTGCTTTGGAGTGTAGTGATCGCTTTTTCTACCTTTATCCTGCAACATTATTTCTATGTCTCCACGGCAGTTTTTTGGTCGTTATTGATTATTTCTCCCCTGACGGTAGCTCTAGACCTGATCTGGACTGCACCAAGATTTAAATGGCAACTAACTGGCAACGTTTGACGGTTATTAGCTGATATCTTCAGAATATCCCAGTTTGACATTAGTGATGTAATATAAGTGATGCAATTAATTCTGTATAGTAAACCAGGCTGTCACCTCTGCGAAGGATTGCAGTCAAAGCTAGAGCAAGTTAGTCAAATTGAGTTTGCATTAGAAATTCGCGACATAACTAGCCGTGAAGATTGGTTTGCGGCTTACCAATATGAAATTCCGGTACTGTGTCAAAAATTAGCCGAGGTCGAGAAACCCTTGCCTCGTATATCTCCTCGTGCCCCAGTGACTAAAATAGAGCAAATGTTACGGCAAAATACCAAGACATAGGCTACAAAGGTGAGCAAAATTAGGCGAAATTAGGCAAAATTATAGTAGCCTTAAGCACCTACAAGCACTCACACAACATGAACATGATGAAGCTGCGCGAATTATTAGCTAAAGCCAATCTCCAGACCCCAGAACATGCTGCTTTGGATCTAGAAGTAAATGGAGTCTGTACCAATTCTCATACCTGTCAACAGGGCGATCTCTTCCTTGGGATGCCTGGCACGCGAGTGGACGGCGGTGAGTTCTCGGGTAGTGCCCTAGCTCAAGGAGCGATCGCGGCGATCATTACCCCGACAGCAGCTCAAAAACAGCCCCCTGCTCAAGATGCTTATGTCATTCAAACCGAAGATATGATTGCTACCTGTAGTGCGATCGCCTCGGCTTTCCATGATTATCCCAGTCGTAAGTTAGGTATGGTAGGAGTTACAGGGACAAATGGAAAAACCACCACTAGTCATCTAATTGAATATTTCTTACTTCAGGCACAACGGCCCACAGCTATGTTGGGGACTCTTTACACTCGTTGGCAGGGGTATAGTCTAACCGCTAGCCACACTACTCCTTTTGCAGTGGAGTTACAGTCCCAATTGGCAGCTGCGGTCAAGGCGGGGAACAAATATGCGGTGATGGAAGTAAGTTCCCATGCCTTAGACCAAGGTCGAGTCAAGGGTTGTGGCTTTGAGGTGGCAGTGTTTACGAACCTAACTCAAGATCATTTGGACTATCACCTGAATATGGAAGCTTATTTCCAGGCAAAGTCTTTGTTATTTAGCCCTGAATATCTACATGGGAGAGGAATTATCAATCTGGATGATGCTTATGGCATACGTCTGATTGCCCAATTAGAGCCTGACAAGGTTTGGACTTATAGCGTCAATGACCAAACTGCCGATCTGTACACTAGTAATTTAGACTATCAACTCACAGGAGTTAAGGGGATCTTACATACTCCTCAAGGAGAAGTGGCTTTTAATTCCCCTTTAGTTGGTCAATTTAATTTAGCCAATTTACTCGCAGCAGTGGGGGCAGGATTGCACTTAGGGTTAGATCTACAGCTAATGGTGGATTCCTTACCAAACTTTGCTGGAGTACCGGGGAGAATGGAACGGGTGCAGTCAAGTTCTAATCAGGATATTAACGTGATTGTCGATTATGCCCATACCCCCGATAGTTTAGAGAATTTACTCAAGGCTGCACGCCCCTTTATTACAGGCAAAATGATCTGTGTTTTTGGCTGTGGTGGCGATCGCGATCGCACCAAACGTCCGTTGATGGGCAAAATTGCGGCGGAACTCGCTGATCTTGCCGTGGTAACTTCCGATAACCCTCGTACCGAAAACCCCGAACAGATCTTGAAAGATGTGGTGGCGGGAATTCCTGATCATGTAACTCCTCTTGTTATTGGCGATCGCGCTGAGGCGATCGCTACCGCCATCCGAAATGCCCAACCAGGAGATGGGGTCTTAATTGCTGGCAAGGGACATGAAGACTATCAAATCTTGGGTACTGAGAAGATTCATTTTGATGACCGGGAACAGGCGCTAATTGCTTTGAAAGCTCGCTAAATCTACTTTAGAATCGCGGCAGTTCAACTCAAGACCAAAATAATAAAGTCAGCTCTAAAAAGCCTGAAGGAGCTTATGAGTGAAATCATATGTAGAGCTGACAATATATAACATATAGGTTACCTATGACTTTCCTGTGACGAACTAATGAATTTTTGATGGCAGTTTTTTGATGATGGTCTTGCAGCAACTTTTAATTGAATAGACTACCCTATTGATTAACTTGATTAACTAAATCATCACCATGCGTCAATTCTTAAAACAGACTTTTGCCAGTACCCTCGGTAGTGTAATTGGCTTGTGTCTTTTTCTCGGTTTGAGTGTCGGCGGTTTATTGCTATTTTTACTCACTGCCGTCTCCGACGATGACCAGACTCAGGGGATTGAAGATCAATCAGTTTTGGTATTTAATTTAGCTACTCAAGTCCGAGACTCGAAACCTGGGGCAAATTTAACCCAAGCATTTTCAGCGGAACAATCAGAGACCATGACCCTGAGCCGAGTCTTGCAGTCTATTAACGAAGCAACTAAAGACGATCGCATTGTGGCGATGCTCCTGGATGGTCGAGAAGGGGGCATCCCCAATGGCTATGCCACCCTGGAAGAGGTGAGAACTGCGTTAAAAAAATTCCAAGAGGCAGGAAAAAAAATCATTGCCTATGATGTTACTTTAAGTGAGCAAGAGTATTATCTTGCCTCTTTAGCGGATGAAGTGATTATTAACCCTATGGGAACCATGGAGCTGAATGGGTTAAGTTCCCAGCAAATGTTTTTCCAGGGGGCATTGAAAAAATATGGTGTAGGAGTGCAAGTAATTCGCGTCGGCGATTATAAATCCGCTGTAGAACCCTATATTCGTGAAGATATCAGCCCCGCTAATCAGGAACAAACAAAAGTCCTGCTCACAGATCTTTGGTCAAAGTTTCTCAATCACGTAGCGGCTAGTCGCCAATTGGATCAAAATAAGCTGCAACAGCTAGTGGATGCCAAAGGATATCTCGATCCTGAAGAAGCCAAACAGGCGAAATTAATTGACCAGGTAGGCTATTACGATCAGGTCGCTGACAAATTACGGGGATTAACCAAAGAAACCGACAACATAGATAGTAACAGTGACGAGGCAGAAGGTTTTAGACAGATAGACTTGGGAACCTATGCCCACAAGATGGTTTCTACCGCTGGAATAGCTACTAATGCTGAGTCAAAAGTTGCGGTAATTTATGCTGAGGGTACAATTGTCGATGGCAGAGGTGGTCTAGAAACCATTGGTAGCGATCGCTTTACCGAAGAGTTGCGGAAATTAAGGAAAGATGACCAGGTTAAGGCAATTGTACTGCGGGTGAATAGTCCTGGGGGTAGCGCCACCGCTTCTGATGTGATTCTCCGAGAGATTTTACTGACCAAAGAGCAAAAACCAGTAATTGTCTCCATGGGTGATGTAGCAGCCTCTGGTGGCTATTGGATTGCGGCGGGAGGAGATCAGATCTTTGCCGAAGAAAATACCATTACGGGTTCCATTGGGGTTTTTGGCTTATTATCGAATATTCAAAAGATTGCCAATCAACATGGCGTTACCTGGGATGTAGTCAAGACAGGGGAATTTGCCGATATCGACTCCAATGTTCGTCCCAAAACGGAAGCTGAATTAGCCATTTATCAACAGTCGGTAGATCAAACCTATGGTCTATTCTTGAGTAAAGTCGCTGATTATCGTCATCTGCCCGTAGCTAAAGTCAAAGAGATTGCTAAAGGTCGAGTCTGGTCAGGAAAAGAAGCGGTCAAAATTGGTTTAGTCGATCGCCTGGGCGGATTAGAAAGTGCGATCGCCTTTGCTGCCAAACAAGCAGAATTAGGAGATAGTTGGCAGCTTGAAGAATATCCTCGGGAAAATCCTTTTGACCTGGAGTTGTTCCAACAATTATTTGCCGCTAAAATCCTGGAATCCCAAGCAAAAAATGACCCAATTACCGCTGAGCTACTCAAGATTAAGCAAGAATTATCAATGTTGAGTGCTTTTAACGACCCTAGTGGGGTATATGCTCGTTTACCGTTTAATTTCGAGGTTGATTAATCTTGTAGGGGCGAACGGCCGTTCGCCCCTACTTGTCATTCCTGATTAGTTATTGTTAACTGTTGATGTTATCCCGCTGGACGGGATTGTTTATTGATTACTGAGCGCTGGTTACTGAATAAAATGCAAATATTAGATCGGGTTCGCTTGGGTTTGGCTGTTGGGGTGGCGAAGACGGTCACAGGGGTAGTGCGATCGCTGGGCTTAGGCGCAGCCTCTGTCTTGCCAGGAGAAATTTCTCGTCGTCTACATCCCCGTTTATTACCCCTGTTGTTTGAGCAGGTTAGTCAGGGGGTAATTTTAGTGGTGGGGACAAATGGTAAAACCACCACCTCTTTATTACTCAAGCAAATTTTAAGCGATCGCGGCTACACAGTAATTCATAATTCCAGCGGGGCAAATTTAATCAACGGTTTGATTACCGCGTTACTGAGTAATGCAGACATGACAGGTCAGATCTGTGCCGACTATGCCATTCTGGAAGTGGATGAAAACATTTTGCCGCTGCTGCTCAAAAACTGTCAGCCTAAATATATCCTGGCGTTAAATCTTTTCCGTGATCAGTTAGACCGTTATGGTGAAGTGGACACCATTGCCCAAAGGTGGGGAAAAGCGATCGCTCCTCTACCAGCAGATACCACCATCGTCTTAAATGCCGACGATCCCACCCTCAGTAGTTTGGGACAGCAGCTTAAACAAAAAGTCCTTTATTTTGGACTCAATGAACCAGAATTATATCTAGCGGAAATTCCCCATGCGGTTGATTCCATCTATTGTCCTCGTTGTGGACATCTTTTAGATTATCAGGGAGTTTATCTTTCCCACTTAGGAGACTATCACTGTCCTAGCTGTGGTTTTGCCAAAAGTAAAGTAACCCTGGAAAGCAAAGCACATCCACAAATTCTAATCGGCGTATACAACAAGTACAATACCCTAGCAGCTAGTGTTTTAACTCAGGCAATGGGCATTAAAACCGAGGACATCTATCCCACGGTGCAAAACTTTAAGGCCGCCTTTGGTCGTGCAGAAGAATTGGAAATTGAGCAAAAGCAGGTGCGGATTATGCTGGCTAAAAATCCTGTGGGGATGAACGAAACCATCCGCGCGGTGAATGATATTAAGAAGACGGGTAAATCTGATGTGACCCTTTTAGTCTTAAACGATCGCATTCCCGATGGTACAGATGTTTCTTGGATTTGGGATGTAGATACCGAAGAACTGGTGAAACTGGGAGGGACTTTGATCGTCAGTGGCGATCGCGTTTACGATATGGCATTGCGCCTGGCTTATAGTTCTGAATCTATTGATCCAGAGAAAACTAATTTTGAACTAATAGTGAAGGAAGACTTGCCCACCGCCATTAGCACTGCCTTAGCATATACTAAACCATCAGAAACATTACATATTATCCCGACTTATTCTGCCATGTTGGAAGTTAGGGAAATATTAGTCGGACGGAAAATTCTTTAGTATAGTTGTGAGTCTAGCAAAAGTCTGGTAGTCACAATCTATCTGAGCATCAAGTAAAATTGAGGAGCTAGATGAAATTGCAGGATTTACTATTACTTAACTATGACTGAACTGCTTCGACAGGCGATCGCCCAAATTGAAAAACTGCCAGCCGAACAGCAAGATGCGTTAGCAAAGCTTTCCGAAGGAATCGCGACTCGCTTTCTGGCAGAGTTGAAAGATGAGCAGAAATGGGAAACTCGTTTTGCCGCCACGACAGACGATCAGTGGGATCAAATGGCTGCAATGGTACGCCAAGAAATTGCAAGAGGGGAAATCGTTCCGCTTGATGAAGTTTTTCCATCACAGAAATGAAATCAAGTGTCACCAAAACGTTTCGTAAGCACCTAAATGATCTTCCTGCATCTGTTCAGGAGCAAGCTGCAAAAGCCTATGCACTCTGGCAAGAAGATCCCTATCATCCTAGCCTTCAGTTCAAAAGAGTCAGCCAGCGACAACCGATTTACTCTGCTCGTGTCAGTCTTAATAGTGAAAGAAGACTTACCCGCAGCCATTAGCACTGCTTTGGCATATACTAAACCCTCGGAAACATTCATATTATCCCGACTTATTCAGCTATGTTGGAAGTTAGAGAAGTGTTAGTCGGACGGAAGATTCTTTAGTAGGGAATGGAGTGAAGCTTAAAACATTAAAGCAGCGATTAGGTCGAATATAATCCAGTTTTTTGGGAGGTTTTGACCTGAAAAGATATCCTGAAAATTCTTGATATTACACTTGTTTGGCATGACATCCAAATAAAGTCGAGATATTATCGTCGAAATATACCGAAAGTTTATGCAAAATAAGTAGTTGTGCGGCTCAGTTATTTCCTGTGAAAGCACTTCAAGGCTATCTATTGGGTCATGTAAACAAGTTATTGTAAATCCTGTAAATATAATACATGGCAAATCGAGGTGTTCATTTCGCCCTGACTAATTCTCAGACCCAAGCTGTGCTTACAGCCAAAAATGATGTTGAGTTGATGTCAGCGATTGAAATTATTGAAGAAGAATGGGATGACGAATATCTCGCAGAATCTGATAAAGCGTGGGATGCAATTCATCGTTGTTTGACAGATGGTAGCTTGCTTTATGAGAACGGTGAGTATCCACTTAATCACTGTATTTGTGGCGGTCAACAACTTTATAGCGGTGAGGATTACACCATTTGTTATGCATCTGCGGCACAAGTCAAAGATGTTGCGGTTGCACTTAACCAAATTACTGAATCTTGGATGCGAGAACAATACTTTTCCATTCCACTACACGAGTATGGAGAACTTAGTGAGGATGACTTTCAATACACATGGGAGTGGTTTCAGGCAGTGAGACAGTTATACAGAAAAGCATCAGTAAAGGATAGAGTAGTAATTTTCACCGTTGACTAAAGAGGCGGTGGTTTTGCTCCTGATCCGTATGTTGGTGGATGGAGATTCTTGGTCACTCTAGCTCGAAGAAATGTAGATTCAGCCCTTTGAAGTTAGCTGATAGAATTGAAGAGAAAACCAACCAAACGGCAATTTATGCTAAAAACCATCGAAGGCATTTATCAGGATGGGCAAATCCAGTTTACCGAGTTACCGCAAAATGTTAGCGATCGCTCCCAAGTTCTCGTCACCTTTCTCGATCCTGGCAAAATCAATTCTACCAAGCTACGCCAACTGATAGATCAGTTGGAGACAATTGAGGGAATTCAGCAAGGCTTTGAGGAACTAAACTCTGGTCAAACTCGCCCGATTGGGGATTTCGTTCAAGAAATGCAGCAAAAGTATGACATTTCAGGTTGAAATTACCCCAATTGCGGAAGCTCAGATTGAACAAGCCTATTGCTGGTATCGAGAGCGTAATCCTGAGTTTGCTGATCGCTGGTTTCGAGGATTAATGAATACTATAGCTACTCTGCAAGAGAAGCCCCAGCGTTGTGCATTAGCAGTCGAACACGAAATTTTTCCAGAAGAAGTACGTCAACTGCTTTATGGGAAAGCCAAGAATGTGTATCGAGTGCTTTTTACTATTCGAGATGACACAGTTTATGCGTTGTATGTTCGCCATAATGCCCAAGCACCGCTGACGCTAGATGATATAGGGGAGCAAGAAGGTGGCGTTTAGGATTTCAAGACAACGGAAATAATAAATCTTCTCAGTAAGTTGCGCGGCATAATTAATGGGGGCGCATACGTAGATAGCGATCGCCACCCCAAGAAGCAGAAGTATTAGAGTCGGACGCAAACATAATCCCAGGATGATAAAAATATAAAGGCGATCGCTAGGTTTCTTTTTTCCAACGGTCAGTCTTTAGATAACTTGATTTATGGTAGGTGACATATCATAAAACTGCTAAATTTATCTTTTTGGAATAGGATAGAAATAGCTCAATTAACGTTTTACATAGACCTGCGGGATCTTTTATGAATACTTTGCCAGAAATTGAAAAGGCAATCAAACGTTTGCCAGAAAGTGATATTCGACAACTTTCTGGCTGGCTTCAATCGTATATGGACGAAATGTGGGATTGTCAAATTGAAGCGGATTTAGTATCTGGGAAACTAGATCACTTAATCGCCCGTGCAGAAGCAGACATTTCCGCTAATAGAGTGAAACATCTCGATGAAGTCCTTGACAACGCCTGATTTCTGGAAAGCTTATACAGAGTTATCTCCAGATATGCGTGAGAAAGCGCGGAGAGTATACCAACTTTGGCAAAGCAATCCAATG
>JBJOPG010000129.1:0-13645 GCA_046050865.1 Cyanobacteriota bacterium | reverse complement strand
GATGCTTTTTGGTTTGATGGCAATCAACCTTTACACCGCAATTTAGTATCGATTGATAACACCATCACTGATTCAGACGGCGATCGTTTACTCTCATTCGAGGACAAGTCTAAACACGAGAACACCTCATTTTTAGAAGAAAGGATCGTTACCGCTTCAAATGAAGAACTAGAGCATTATGCCAAGTTGATTCGACTAGAGCAGGGGAAAAGAGTCGAGCTTAACTTAAAAACTCTTTTTTAAATTAAGAAAAGGTGAAATTGTTCTCTAGCAAAGAAGATGTCTATTAGACATAGAAAACATTCCAGAAATAGTAATTGATTAGGCAATATTTTGTTACCCTTACGGGTTGCTAGGGTTGCGAATATAATTATTGTCAACAATGCAACCTATTGACTACCAGCAAGATCCCAATAATAGTCAGTTTATACCTGCGGTCGCCGCAGGTCAGTTATCAACTCCTCAACATAGTCAAAACGTACCCCTATTAGCTCATTTAGGCGCAACTACAGTCGATATTGAAACCTATTTTCAGCAGTATCGAAACTTACTGGCGGGATTTAAAGGAAATATAGACTGTAGGCTAATTCCTAGTAGAAAAGGAGATACCTTTACCCTGACTAAAGCTGGGGCGGAGAAAATCTGTCGTTTCTTTGGCTTAAACTATAGCTTGATTCCCCTGGCTCAAACTAAATTGGATTTTGACCAGAATGTCTTTTACTATGCCTATGAATGTCAGCTTAGTTATTCAAACGTAATAGTCGGTAATGGATTTGGCAATTGTAATAATCGAGAATCTAAATATGTCAAAGCCTATTCTCCCGACATCCTCAATACCATCGACAAAATGGCTCAAAAACGAGCCTTAATTAGTGCGGTACTTTTTACTACTGGCGGTTCGAGATTCTTTGGACAAAAAGTAGGCCATCTTAATGGTTGATTGAAGTTGCTGAAAATTTTAATTAATGTCTGGAGGATGGATGTGATCGCTATAATCTTGTAAGCAATTAGCTAAAATAAAATAATTTATGAACTACATCCTGGAAAAACGCTATTGAGTCCAATCAAGTTTAAATTTTCATTATGCCCGTGCAGTTCCCTATCGTTTTTGTCAGACAAGAGGAGTATCAATTGTCCCAGGATGAAACGATGGGAACAAAATCTAAATTTTGGTTTAAGCATTCTGAACTTGATCGCTGTCTCTACAAGCACATCAGACCCAATACGGGAGAAGATTGGGCAGAGAAGATAGCCGAACAAATATGCGAACTTTTAGGACTTCCTCATGCGAACTATGAACTAGCCGAAACTTGGTCAGGTAATTATGGCACGGTATCTCCAAACTTTATTCCTCAAGGTGGTACTTTGATTCACGGGAATGAAATCTTGACTCCTCTAGTTCCTAACTATCCCACCTACGAAACCTACAATGCTTCACAGCATACAATTGGCGTAGTGATTAATGCTATTGAATCGAGTCAGGTGCAGTTACCTCCAGGTTGGATTGTACCAGAGGGTATTAAAATAGCCAGAGATTTATTTGTTGGTTATATTTTGTTGGATGCTTTGATTGGTAATGGCGATCGCCATCATGAGAATTGGGGCTTTGTCAGAAGTAGAGCAGCTAATTCTCATGACATAATTTATCTATCCCCAACCTACGACCATGCTTCTTGCTTGGGAAGAGAATTATTAGATGCAAAACGCCAAGTACGTTCTGTAAAGTCCTATGCCAAAAATTGTATTTCGGCCTTCTATCGAGATGTGAATGACAAAAAGCCTTTTAAAACATTTGAATTATTCAACGAATTAGCTAATCGTTATCCTTTAACTGCCCAAGTTTGGTTAAATCGTCTTGCGGGTATCTCAATGAAAAATATAGACTTAATATTACAAGCTATTCCTCAAGAACGTATTTCTCCTATAGCAGCAAAATTTGCGCGAGATATTTTGGAATTCAATCAAAATAGGCTTTTATCATTACAAAAATCATGAAACCTAATAAACCACAAGCCTTATTTCTAGCTTGGCAAGATTACACGAGTCGGGTTTGGTTTCCCATAGGTCGATTGACTTATGATGGAACGAGATATCAGTTTGTCTATATTAAAGGAGCAAAAGATGCTGAACAACAGTGTCGGTTTCAACCTTTAATTTCTTTTCCTCAATGGGATGAAGTTTACTACTCAAATCATTTATTTCCTATTTTTGCCAATCGTTTGATGTCTGCTTCTCGTCCTGAATATCCAAGTTTTGTCGAACGGTTAAATGTTGCCCTAGATGAAGACGATCCGATGGTGCTATTGGCTCGAAGCGAAGGGAAAAGAGAGACAGATTCTTTAACCGTGTTTCCTTGTCCTGAAGCAGATGAAGAGGGCAAATACGAACTACATTTCTTTGCTCATGGACTGCGATATTTACCCAAAAGTGCGATCTCTAGAATCGAACAGTTTCAAGTAGGGAATAAATTATGGTTGGCTCATGAGTTTCAGAATGAATACGATACAAGAGCTTTAACTCTCAATACCCAAGATCATTACATCGTCGGTTATTGTCCCCGTTATTTATTGAGCAGTGTTTTTGATCTTGTGATGAGAAATCCGCAATTGGTTGATGTGCGAGTTGAGCGTATTAATCCTTTTCCAACTCCTTTAAGGTTTCGGTTTTTGTGTAAGATGACTTATTTTATTTTGAATGAGGTACAACCTTTTTCTCAAGATGAATATCAACCAATCGTTAAATTAGAGCCTACATTACGCTTTTAACAAAGGGGTAGTGTAATAAATGTATCCTCCATTCAGGTCGTTACAGGTAAGCCTTCAATGATGATTTTGTTTGAGGTTAAAAGCTTTAACCGATTCGAGATAGCGATCGCGAATTTTATTTTCTGCCATGATTTGCGACTCTCTTTGAGTCCAGGCTTTGACTCTCCAGTTTTGAGGTTTTAAAGGTTGAATCTCAGTCGCATGAGGAAGACTAATTTTGAGATCTCGGTCTAAAAATTGGTTGAGTACTCTGACGATGTGCAAACAGCAATAATCGGGGTACTTGGCAATTTGATATTCAGCAAAGCGAATTACAATATAGCCCAGTTCTAAAAAGAATTTATCTCTGATAATATATTTACGATCTTCAAGCAAATGAATCGGCGTAGATTCCTTGAGTGTATAAGGTTCGTCTATTTCTAAGTCAATACCCAGCTTGAGATTGTCATTAATTAGAATGAAATCTGCGGTGGGAGTATAACGCTCACCTTGAAATTGGCAGTGTTCGATAATACGCCAAGGATAGTCAAACCACTTTTGTAAATAGCTTAGAAAATAAGATTCAGATAGTCCTTTATTCGCCGAATCGTCAATTGTAAAGTTATAAATATTTTCTCTTTCTGCTAAAGAATCTAATAGTAAGTTGGCAGCCGAAAGATTAATATTTATGCTAGATTCAACTTTGATTTTATATTGTCTGGATCGTAATTTTTGTTCGATATTAATTAATTCTTTTCTTAAATTATTTTTATATCTTTGTAAGCTGCAATAGCTGAGAAAAGTAATTGAGGTAAATAATAAAAACGCTATAGCTATTAATTGATTAAATAATAGGATAATAACAATTGTTATTGCTAATAAAAATATAGTTGAGCATCCACAAAAAAATTGTTTCAAGCCAATTTCGTTGTAGTAATGAATCTGTTTGATTATTAAAGGTATCGGTTCAAGATAAAAAATAAAATTATTCTGTTCTTCAGTCCCCTTAATTCTAGCTAGTATTTTAGCTAAACTATCTGGATAAAAGGTCATCGGGTAATATTCTCGGCACTGTTCGACTATCGATTTGTCCATGGCAAGGAGGCTTACGCCTTTAAATTTACGATTACTAGTAAATGGATGAAATTTAGTTATGTTAATTCGTTACGGTTATGAGTGAACCAACATCTACTCTAGCCGACTTAATAAGAGAGTGTAAACATCCGCTAAAGGTAAGCTTTGTCTTCGATACCCAGGAACAGATATTTACTTTAGCTGTTGGCTATGAGGGAGTTTTTCCGACAATAGCAAGATATGACAAGATGCCCGAAGATTTGAACCTTTCCGTTGTTAGCTTGCTACCCGAATTTGATGTCAAAGACAAAAACAGTCAAGTCACAAAGCAGAAGCTAAAAGATAATGGCAAACGTAAAGTAAAGCCAATTGAATCGGGAAAAACTACCAAATCTTCTCAGAAAACTAAGAAAGTAAAATTTGCTAAAAGTTTAATTTAACTATGACTTTAGATAATAATAAAAACGCTATAAAAATTGAATACGAAGGACAAGGTTATTCTGTTGATGCTGCCAAAATTGAAGGGCTAGATGACGAGCAAATTATTAGTTTGTTGTCGGTAGGCTTTCCTGGCATGGCGGGAGGAAAGATCGAAAGACAAGAGGATGGTTCGATAAAAATTATTAAACGGGTAGGCACTAAAGGCAGTAATGCTTTGGTTAAATTACTTAAAGATTGTCCTGAAGATAATTTACCCATAAAACTTGAGAGTTTCAACCAACAGCCCATCGAAGAGTTGACCATTGCACAGTGGGAAGAAGTGTATGAAGGATGGGATCTTGAGGCGATCGAGCAAATGCTATCACAAAGAGAAAGCCAAATTCGCTCTCTGATTGTTCGTCTGTACTTTTGCTCGACAAAGATACGACCTTTTATATGAGATCTTTGCTCGAAAGGACTAGAGTATTATCTCGCAGGTATAACGGACTTCAAGCAACTAAAGATTTGTTTCCTGAAGAGTATTGCCAATTAAATGCCAACCTAATTTTAAATGATGATGCTCTAAAACGAATTGATGTTCGGTTAATAGATTTGCTCAACGAACACTGTTTTCCCTGCTACGACACAGATTATGACTACTATCAAAAAACCAGAGCAAGACCATATATGGGATTAGCAAAAATCTCGATTTGGCCCTTAGGTTTTGATCCCTATGCCTATCATTATTACTCTAATGAGGGTGCTGGTTGGTATTTTGTCCGTATGACTAGCGATGAGTGTTTTGATTATTATGGCTACGATTACAGGACTCTAGATTTAATCGAGCGAGCAATAAGCCCGTTGCCAGATACTCATCCTTTAAGGATTTTGCCCGATGTAGTTCGTTATGTCTGGGCCATGACTGGCAATTTGTGGCTGGATAGTCATGTAGAAGGAGACAACGAGTATACCCTCAGCGGAACCGAGGTTTTAAAGCTCGAAGAAGAATACAGACAAGCTCTAACCCTCTTAGCCAGACTACGCTTCTTCGATGACTGGTTTATCGCCAATCCTACTATTGCCCAGCCAGCTATCGAAAAAGTCTTTCGTCAAATAACTTGAATATCATGATTTCCCAGCTAATCGAACAGTCTCAGGCGTTCCTGATTTTGCAACAGGATTCGGTTCTGTTTATTGCCCACGAAAATGGCGAGACTTTAATCAAACAGATCGATCTGCCTTCTCTGATTAAAAGCATTTCACAGTCGGATTTTCAATCTGATTGGTATCTCAAATCCCAGCTTAGGCTGCATCATATCTCGCGAAGAGAGGGAAGAATCACAACCATCAACTCGATTCTGCCTAGTACCTATCTGTTAAAGTTTGAGTCTTTTTGTTTGGGAGTACCTTTGCCTGGGGCGGTAATTGTTCACTGCCAAAGTGAGCTGTGGGTTTACGCTTACAAAAACGAGCTTAGTCTTAATTCAACTTTATACCATTACCCTTTGCCTAATATTGATAGTAGTGGTAAGGTCTGTTGGGGTAATGTCGCTTTGCCCAGGAAAAGTTCGGATTCAATGTGGAACGCTTTTGTTACATCGAAATTTAACCAAGATTACGACAATAATAAATCTCAAGCCCATCCCTACAATGTTGTCTCTCAATTAAAAGAAGTTGCTAAAAGCTTGAATACAATCTATTCCGAGGGGGATTTAGTCGCGACTAATCTGACTTTAGCTGCCCTGGCTCAAACCAACACTAAATAATTAACAAATTTTCAAGCCGTGTTATTAAATCATTCCATAGTTAAATCGGAATCAGCCCAGAATCTTTCTCCTGGTTATCTTTGGGCTGGTAACGGTATTTTCCGTTCAGTATCAAGAACTGAATTCAATGCAACCATAACTCATCACTCAGTCACCACTCCTGGTCTGACTGAGTTGCTTCCAAGCTTTGAACTATTAGTCCCAAAAGTTTCCCAAGATAAAGTTAAAGGTATTGTCAATCGCATTAACCAACACCCAGATTTAGAACAGCTATTCTATCTTTACTGGCGAGGTACTGCTTGGGAAGTAATATGTCCCGAACAAGAATGTACCCCTACTTCCTGCATCAGTTTAGAAAAGCATCCCGAACCTGCTGCCATTGAAATCCATAGTCACGGATCTATGGGTGCGTTCTTCTCCTCTACCGACGATCAAGAAGAGAATGGTTGCCGAATTAGTACGGTAATTGGCAGAAATAAGAACCAGTTAGAAATAGTTAGTAGAGTCTGCGCTCACGGTCTATTTCTCGACGTATCTTCCGATCGCATATATCAAAATATTAATAGTTATTGTCGTCATGTCATCCCCTCCTAAACATTTGCAGTTGGAATTTTCAGACTTATCAATTATCAATGCCAAACCGATCTACTTCAATTATCCCTTAGTTCGTATCTATGTAGTAGGTTGTGGTGGAACTGGAAGCTTCCTCGTGCCTCACCTTTGCCGTCTGGCTAATTGGTTCGACGCTGCGGGTAAACAAATCTCGATTACCCTAATTGACTTTGATCGCATTGAATCGAAAAATCTCTATCGCCAGAACTTTTGTCAGGCTGAATTAGGCTACAACAAAGCCCAGGCTTTAGCTGTACGTTATAAAGCCATGTTCCCTAATCTAAAGATTGGGGCAATCGAGCATCAAGTATCGGCAATTAGCCTCGATCGCAGTACACCGACGGTGGTAATTGGCTGTGTAGATAATGCTGCTGCCAGAAAAAGTATCGAAGAATTGATGATCGAATACTCTAGCCTAATGGCTCACGGATTCAGTCAGATACCCTGCTGGTGGATTGATTGTGGCAATGACTATACCCACGGACAGGTTGTGATCGGCAACTGGTACTCTGTTGAGCTTGATGACTATATTTTAGAACCTGCTACCTGCACTACTCTACCTTTACCTACCATTCAATATCCCGAACTGTTACTACAGATAGATGAGAATGAAACTTTATCCTGTGCCGAACAAGCTCTATTGAGTGGACAAAGCCTTAATCTCAACTCGCAAATGGCGATCGCTGCTGGGGAAATGGTTCATCAATTGCTAAATTCTCAGCTAAAACGAATGCAGGTAGAGGTGGATATCTTTCGCGGTTCGATGAAGTCTACCTGGATTGCTCAAGAGAACATCGATCGCATTGTAGAAAGAGCGAAAGATATCGATACAGAATGGTGAAAGCTGTTTTAAGGTGTTCATACTTTGAAGATTATGGGTGTTGTACATTTTCTGTTTTTAAAGCTCTTCTTAGACCTGGATGTATCGTAAATATGGATGGGAGATTTGATTCTTGTGTCACTACTCAAATCAACAACTTTTAATTATTGTTCAATAGCAATCGAATTCTGTTGTAGTTTCGTAGTCAGTTCCTCATTTAGATATATTTCGCCTAAGGATTCAACTACGCTAGGATTGACTCCTGTATAGGAGATGGCATCATTGACGGTGTTGCCGTTACGGAGCATAAAGACAAAGTTGCGGACTTTATTAACTACTGGATCGTCTGCCTTAACAAACTGTTTGACGATCGCAATTCTCAATCCCCGTTCTACGGCATCGGCATCAATGCTTTGACCAGCAGAGACTCTGATTTTGTTGGGGTCAGAGAGGGATTTCTCGATTGGATTGACAATTTTGATTCCCGTACTGGTCATTACTCCAGAACTAAAGTTAAGGATAAAGTTATACTGCTTGGATTCCCCTGAACTATTGATGGTTTTAACGATTAGGTTGGGATGAGATGTTTGATACGTACCTTTAAAGTCTACTTTTTTAATCGGTAGAAGGTAGACGCTTTGAGCTTCACCAGAGTTGGCAGGTAGGTCAGTATTATAAACAAATTGAGAGCGATCGCTTGGGGCAATGAAGGTGATGTATTCCCCAGCCTCAGTAAAGTTGAGGCTAATGATTTTACCAAAGTAGAGGGTAATGGGAATTGCTCCTCTTACAGCATCGGCAGTAGAAACTAAATCGTATTTAACGGGTGCTTCGGTGGCGCGAACTGAGGTAGAAGCGTAAACTGATGTCGTAATTACTCCCGCTGCAATTAGATTTTTCAATAATTTATTCATGACTTAAGGATTAATTTTAAGAGGTTTAATATTAGTTAGGTATACGGTGGTGTTTTGAGCCAGGGTGAAAATAGTACCTCCATCGCCGATTTGATTGCGACTGTTTCTTTGCTCTAGTTCATTGCTCAAGGACGAACCAAAACCATCTAGAGCCGAACCTGCTAGATCTCGTCCGATACTATTGCGACTCTGACTTGTCACAATAGCAGTGCCATTGGATACGGTGCTGTTGGTTTCGGGTATCAGTATTTGTTGACCGAAACTGCTGAGAGTATCTACTCCTCCCACAAGAAGTCGATTACCAAAGTTACTACGCTTACTGGCTTTGGCAACTAGGGCGGATTTCTTTTGGTTACGCAGAATCAGTTCACCTGGCTCAAAGGTAGTATCGTCGATTTGACTGACATAGGCTGTAACCAAGCCATTGGTATCATTAATGGACTGGACTTCAACTATGGCTACCGAACCGCGATCGAAGATAACATTTCCTTCAGTATCGTAAATTGGCTCTTCAAGAATTACCGTAATCTGATTAGACTGTTGCTGTTCGGGCGTAAGAGAACTATCCCAAACTAAAGGAAGTTCGATTTTGCCTTTGACGATTCCTCGGTCTATAGAGATTGCAGGAACGGGCTTAATAACACTCGTATTAGTACGACGATTGAGAATACCTAATTCCCCCTGAGATAAAGAATTATTGACCAACAAAGCTGGTGTAGGAGTTGAATTAGCTTGGTCAACGGGGATGCGTCGCTCGCTGGAACGCTGCACTTGAATTTGAGGTTGGGGAATTGAACGAGATGAGACGACCGTACCAAAATTAGCTAGAGCCAGCCATTGTTCCTGGGGAGGTACTTCTGGTTCAGTAGCTACTCGAACTGGTTTTGGTATTGAGCGTCCTAAAGGATTCTTAAAGGATACACCTTCGGATAACCGCGACTCATTAGGTGCTGGACTATAACTAGAGCGGGGTACAGGAAGCGGTGCAGATGGACGGGGAATAGGGCGGGGAGGTACAGATTGAACGACGGGTTTATTTGTTGGTAAGGTCGCAGGTTGAGTGACAGGAGGCAAATTGTTAGTTGGTGACTCAGTTTGGGGTTTCTTCTCTAAAGAGTGGAACTGATCTCTAAAGGCTAACTGGGCTTGATAGTCAGGTTCGGCTTCGACCGTTTCTTCTACTTCAGCTTCTTCTGCTACGACCGTCGGGGCTTTAGGAGAGAGAAACGCAAATATACCCCAAAGAAAAAGACAAATGATACCCATTACCCCACCGATTACACCCAAGCGTAAAAAGGGATTATCTTCTCTTTGAGCCACAATGTCTTTAACGGTCGGACTTTCTAGCTGCTCTGTCCCCGTATCAATTACAGTCGGTTCGGTTGGAGTATAGCCAGTTATACGAGAGCGGCTCACAGCATCGATGCCACTAGGAGGCAGGTCTTCAATTCCGTTCGGGAAAAAATTGTTATCGTAGGTCATAGTTCTCGATCTCTATAATTTGTAATCCGTATTGGTTTATTTCATTTACAATGCTTTGCAGTTGAGTAATTTCTTCGGGGCTAGTAAAGGTGGGTTTACCGGCGATGGGTATACTCTTAAGATGTAATTTCTTGTTGAAAGGAATTTGAAACACTTCTTGACCACTACTCCTATCGAGTCCTGTCCAGGTAGAGACTACCGTGACTTCCCAGAGTCCTTCTTGGATTTTGGTAGGCTTTTGAGAAATATAGTCAATGCTGATGGCAGATTGAATTGAAGACTTTTTACCAGTAGCCTTAGCGATTAATTCGGCAAACTGTTTGATATATTGACTGCGAAAATCATTTTTCGTAGTAACAGCAAAAGTAGAAGCATAAACGTTACCAGGGACTTTTGCCTTAATTTTTTCTACTTCTACGGTGAGGTCGTCCGTTGTCCAATTAAAGGATAAATAGAGCCATTTTTCGACAAAGTTATTTATGACTAGATTGGAACGTTCGTTAACTTGAGAAGTTTGGGCTGTCACTACCTGCCCGTCAGCAAGCTGTACGCCAATAATTTGTTTTTGATTAACCCGACTGATTTTACTACTGTTAGAACAGGAGATTGTCATGTTCATCATGACTGCTAACAGTATTAGTAATTGATATAAAACAGTTCTTTGATTGCTATTTTGAGTAAGTTTAGTTTTAGTGCTGTCCATAGTATTAATTGATTTGTTGCGGATAAACGAAGGCAGAGGGCGCAAAGGCATTCTTTTTGCCGCATGCAGGCAGGAGGCAGAAGGTTTAGTTAAATCACACGCGAGAAAGGCTTTAATAGTATTTAGTACCCTCTTACTTCTTAGTCAGAGATTTAGTTCGGCTACTAATTAATCAATCCTTCTGCCCTAAAACTTCTGCCTTTTTTATGTACTGCGACGGGTAGTTCTTCTGGCTAAACCTTTTTTGCCGAGATTGAATAAGGATTTACCAGCTAAAGAGCCAGCTTTGCTAACACCTCCTGTGGCTATAGCTGCTCCTCCTTGAACCGTATTGGACATGGCGGAAGTGACCTGTGAGGAAACAAATTTAGCAAGGTCAGCTCCTCCTCCTTTAGCCATATAAAATGCCAGAGCTGGTCCCATCACGGAACTAAAGACTAAAAATCCTGGTCCAGTAGCCAGTTGCGCCTCCGACATAACGATCGCCGAACCAGCCAAACCGATGACGGCAATATAAAGGAATTTGATTAGTACTAGCTGTACGTAGCCTTGAATCCAAGTCTCGACGTATTTTGGACCAATAGGAGTAAAGATAACGGCGATGACTAAGGGTAGAAGCAAGGCATGGAGAAGTCCCGCGACTTCTAAGGCAAAGTTAAAGGCAAGCTGAATAGCAAGAGTGTTAGATATTTGAGCTGCAACCTTGAGTCCGTCCCCGTTGACAACGTTAGTACCCAAATCCTGGAGATACTTTAGAACTCCTTTGGCATATTTAGCTGCTGGGTTATTGGCGAGAGGATCGTTCTGCTCTGCTGCCGTTACGATCTTCTCAATTTCGGGAATCTGCTTTTCCATACACTGAAGTGCTTCATTCCCCGACAGGTCATTACACTCTGCTAATAGCTTGTCTACTTCGTCATGAGCATCATTGCTCAGACTAATGTTTTTTAAAGAATCGGCGATAGTTAGATCGAGAATTTGAGTATTGGCTAGGGTACGAGTCAGGTTTTGGTCAAAAGAATGGGTAATTCGCAATATGTTACTGGTGAGGCTACCGTTTCCACCGAGTAAAATACTGAGAATAAGTACCATAACTATGCCGTCAATTGTATATTGCTGACGTTTATCACTTTTGACTTTAAATCCCTCCCAGGCATATAAAATCATTCCCAGTAGCGCAAAATCTAAACCTCCAGCAATTATGGCTCTCCAGTATGAGGCGGTGGTGGTAAAAATAACGCCGTCCCACACAGTTTGAAAAGATTCAGCTAGCTTGTTGGAAATAAAACTGTAATTTTGCAAAATGTCCAAGGCATCGCCAACGGCGAAGTCGGGAATTTCTGCCAATAGAGATATAGGAGCGATTGAGGTGAGAATTTCCATGACTAGGGTTCCTCGTACAAGAATGTTGGTGTACCAATAACGCCCCAGGCGTTTCTACCCAAGTCAACAGCAGCTAAAGACTCCCGACGGCGGCGAGTAGACTCCATCGACATATGACGAGCCTGTTGCAAAGCGAGATTAATTTGATTTGCTCGATCTTTTTGTGCCTGGATGTTTTGGGCGGAAATTGTTCCTAGTAGTTGAGTATTGATGCCTGACTGCTCTGATAAATTCTGGAGGATTTGCTGGGAAACATCAGTGCTGGCAGAATCTTGAGATAGATCTCCACTCTTTTTTAAGGCATCTTCTAGTTCGACTAGGGATGCAGCAGCAGCTTCTTGAGCTTCTTTAGAAGTAGTACTGATCGAAACTGAATCTTGAATCAATAACCGTTGGACTTGTTCTGCTTCATCTCGATTAATGCTAAAGCTATCACTATCTCGGTTTTCCAACTGCCGTCCGAGTTCTTTGCCTCTGGTGTCGTTATCTTCAATGGCATCTCTAACGATGTTCCAGTCAGGAGTTTTAGCCTCAAGAATTCTATCGTTAGTGTTTTCAATTCCCTCTAAAAAGTCGAGGACTTCTTGAAAAATATCTCCCAAGCCTAATTTATCGGCGATACTTTTAGCTATGTTACGGTCGATTGTAGGCAAGCCGTCGATCGCTATATCCTTGCCTTCTGGTTGAGTATCTGCTGAGGCAGCTAATTGAATTGAAGTGACAAAACAGCAGCTTAATAAAATTGTCAAAATAGTTAATTTATAGTTTTTCATATTTGAATTGGGTTTAATTTTTATTGAAAAAATAGTTGTTTACTAAGCTAAGAGCTAAGAACTTGTTTTGAGAAGCAATTAACCACTCATAATTGCATTGGCATACCGTTCCAATGCCTCCCAACGACTAGTTTTATTGGCGATCGCCTCATTCATAATTTGAGTGCGAATTTTAACTTCATTACTGCCGTTTGCCACCATCGCCAGGTTAGAGAGGGAGGGATAAAACCGCGTCTGCCAAAATTGATTTTGAACTTCCAAGAGCCAATGAGAACAACCTTTTTCCCGATCTGTTTTAAAGGCTTTAGTCGAGTTTTCGTAAACTAAATCGGGATATTTTAAAGCTTCCACCAGACTAGTAGCCCCATCCGTGGTGATTTGACCAATGAGTTTAAAGGAGATATTTTTTAAGATATCCGCTGCTGCGGTGCACTTTTGAATCTCTTCAATGTTTTGACTGATAGTGAGAAGAGATATGCCAGATTTACGAGCCATCGCGTGCATCGCCCCCCAGGTTTGAGCAAAGCCACCTTTTTTCAACAGGTCGGCAATTTCGTCACCGACAATTAAGGATTTTGGATGCTGTAGTGCCAGACGGACGCAGGTGCTTTGAATAGTCTGGGCGATTAATACCTGGTCTCTTTCAGAGTCGAGATTGACAATGGTAAAGAACTTGATGCGACTTTGGGGGTCAAAGGTGCTAGGACGACCTACCGTATCTCCTAAACTAGAGCTAAAAAGGGTGGTAATTTGAGTTTGGATTTGATTGATGGCTTGTTTGTCGAGTTCTTCAAAGTTCCGTAGATTGAGCTTTTCTTTGGTACAGAATTTTAGCCAATCAATTAGAGTCGGAATTTTAGACCATTCATCTGAACCAAAACCAGCGTCAAAAGCCAGATTAATGCGTCTTCTATTTTTGTTATCGTTGATGAATTTTTCCGTAGTGGCGACAAC
>JBJOPG010000128.1:0-11583 GCA_046050865.1 Cyanobacteriota bacterium | reverse complement strand
TGTAACTCTCAAGCTGATATTATAAACTCAGTAATCAATTTATTTTGTCAAACTACATAGCATTTAAGATTTCTCCATAGTAAATTAGAAATTTTATTTATGTTAGTCTTTAGTCAAAAAATAGCTTATAAGAATAAATAGGCTGTTTTAGCCTTCATAAAGTTTTTTCAGGCTTTCTTGCAAAGCCACGGTGAGCTTTTGGGAACTTCGGCGCAATGATTCACCAGCATATTCGCTGACTGTCAAAGGAGAACCAATATCCACTCTAATGTCTGATCTCCAAGTTGGATATGACTGACTATAACGAATACTCATAGGTAATATTTTAACTCCTCCTCCCCCTTCATTGTTTTCTGCTTGAAGGGCGATCGCCGCCACCCCTCTTTTAAGGGGATGAATTTGGTAATCATTAAAAATTCCCCCTTCGGGAAAAATTACCAACATTTCCTGGTTGGATTGTAGTATTTCAATACTGTGACGGACACTGTTCAGTTGGGGGCGTTCTGTATTAACAGGAAAACCTCCCATGCGACGGATTACCCAGCCTTGAATACCTTTTACTTCATTAGCCGAAACCATAAACCGTAAATCTCGACCACTAACTAATCGACCCAAAGCATAGGGCACAATAAAAGCATCCCAACGGGAGCGATGGGTGGGAGCAACAATTACAGGGTCTTGTAGAGGAATATTTTCTTGACCAAAAATTTCGATCTTGCCGAAAAAGTTTGGTATGACCAGATAACATCCTATTGGGTAAAGTATTTTAGCTAACCAAGGAGATACATGGGAATTTAATTCATCAGCTCTCGGTGGGTTTAAATTAGTTGAATTTGGGGGCGGTTTTAACTGAGTCATTAATGAATTAAAATTTTCTCCACTCTATTTACTACCTTAATTTTTCTTCACTCAGATATGGTTTAAATACTGGACACTTACTGATTTGTCATTGTTGTTAAATCAAGATTTAGAGCCTAGTTGACCAACTTTGACGATCCTTTGAGCTAAAATTGTCCGTCAATGAATAAATGAATATTATTGTTGAGGAAGTTCAGTGCAATTAGATTCATCCACGGAGTTGCTCCTGCGAGCTACAAATTTATCGAAAAGCTTTGGTGGCATCAAGGCGGTAAATAATGCTTGTTTAGAAGTTGAAACTGGGAGCATTACTGGTTTAATCGGGCCAAATGGAGCAGGTAAAACAACATTATTTAATTTGCTCGCTAACTTTATTGAGGCAGACCAAGGAGAGATTTTATTTGATCATCAGCCAATTCATCATCTACCATCCCACAAGATTGCTAATCTCGGATTTATCCGTACTTTTCAAGTAGCCAGAGTATTGTCTCGTTTGTCGGTGTTGGAAAATATGCTGTTAGCCACACCCCGTCAAACAGGAGAGAATTTTTTTCAGGTTTGGTTACAACCAGGAAAGTTACGCACCGAAGAGCGGGTTAATAAGGCAAAAGCCATGGAGATTTTAGAATCTGTTGGCTTGGCTACTAAGGCTTATGACTATGCGGGGGCATTATCTGGAGGGCAAAGAAAACTCTTGGAAATGGCGCGAACTTTGATGACTAATCCCAAGCTCATCTTGTTGGACGAACCAGCCGCAGGGGTAAATCCCACTTTGATTAATCAAATTTGTGAGCATATTGTTAACTGGAATCGTCAGGGAATTTCCTTTTTAATTATTGAACACAATATGGACATGATTATGCGGTTGTGCGATCGCGTATGGGTGTTAGCTGAAGGAACTAACCTTGCTTCAGGTACTCCAGAGGAAATCCAAAACAATGAGTTGGTTCTAGAAGCCTATTTAGGTCAGTAAAATTAGAGAAAGGCGATGAACAATAAGCAAGTCTAGTTTCAAAGCCAACACCATATTTTAATTTGACCAGTCAAGACTTAAATTATGAAGAATTAGGAAAATTTGAATATATCCTGCTTAATTTGCGCCATCCTGGTTGGAAAAGTTCTCCCGAAATAGCAGGGACTCTATTAGCTAAACTAAAGCAAGAATCAGCATTTAAACTCAAATTTCAACCAGATGATGTTTTTCTATTTATCCGAGTTCTCAGCAACTAATGACAATTATCTTAATTAACGACGATGGCATTGATGCCCCTGGGATTCGAGCTTTGCAACAGGCGGTCTCAGAGACCACTACAATTGTTGCTCCTAACCAACAGTGCTCTAACTGTGGACATCAGGTAACAACTCATCAAGGAATGAAGTTAACTAAAAGATCTGCCACTGAATATATTTTGGAAGGAACCCCCGCAGACTGCACTCGCATCGCTATTACCAAGATCGCCACTAATACTAAATTGGTTTTATCGGGCATCAACCCTGGGGGGAACTTAGGCACTGATGTTTATACTTCGGGAACAGTAGCGGCGGTAAGAGAAGCCGCAATTCATGGTATTCCTGGCATTGCTATTTCTCACTGGATCAAACATCCTCTGGCGATTGATTGGTCGATAGCAACCCGTTGGGCAAGCAAGGTTCTGGAGGACTTATTACCTCGCCCCCTACCTCCTGGTAGTTTTTGGAATGTCAATCTACCTCATTTGGAAGTGGATCAGCCTGAACCCAAGATTATTTTGTGTGAACCTAGTGTTGCTCCCTTGCCTGTGGATTATCGGGTGGAAGGGGATATCTACTATTACCAAGGAGAATATGCCAAACGCGATCGCTCTCCTGGAACTGATGTCGATATTTGTTTTGGAGGCAATATTGCTGTCACCCTCATCAGATTATGAGTTGATTAAATTTAGATTAGATCCAGGCTAGACTACATTGTGTTTGACCAAAGCATCTTGGAATTTAGGTGGTAATTGGCGCATAATTTTCCCTTTGTCGCGATCTACCCCCACTAGGACAACTTTTCCCGTTAAAAATATTTTTTGCCGATCATAGGACTGTATTTCATAGTCCCAGTTGATCCTGACTCCCTTGCTTTCCACTAAGCGAACTTTGACTAGGGCAGAAACCCCTAGCTGAATTGGCAGATGATAACGCAGGGACAGATCCACCACGGGCAAGTCACAACCCATGGATACTAGTTCAGCAAACTCGATGCCGATGGATCTTAAATATTCAACCCGGGCTTCTTCCATCCAAGTTAAATAGGTGCCGTGCCACACGATCCCCCCATAGTCAGTATGATGAGGTTGCGCTTTGACTGGGTATTCAAACCAACTTTGGGTGTTTGCTTCTAGACTGTCATCTGTCTCCATTGCCGAGGTGGGCAATTTGGGAAGCTGAGGAGTTTGTTTTTCTCGATCTGTCAAGTCCTGATACTCCTAAGGTAGTTTTTTAGTAGTTCCTTGCTTTATCTTAAAATTCTAAATGAGCAATGAACAGTGGGCAATCAACAACAGCATAAATAGAGACCATTAATCCGAAAGGAAAAATGCTAGAAAATAAAGTGCTAGAAGGCAATGTCATGAAATTCTGACATATTTGGACTGTAAAATCAGCGATCGCCGTTTAATTTTAGCAAGAGCAGTTTCCAACAGCAGTTAGGGATACAGGGATAAATTTATTTTTTCTTAAGCAAGTTACTATTTAAAATTTTTGCTTTTGTAGATTTAATGAATGGTGAAGCCCCAGCGAAAACCACAAGTAAGATATTCGGGCTGATCAGTATTTTTGTTCCTACACCACAACTTCAAGGAGTAACAAGCAGCAATGACCATCGTAAAAGTCGCAATTAACGGTTTTGGACGCATTGGTAGATTAGTATTTCGCGCTGGACTAGATAATCCCCAAATCGAGTTTGTTTGCATTAATGATTTAGTTCCCCCAGAAGCGATCGCCTATCTGTTGAAATATGACTCGACCCATGGTCGTTTTACTGGTAGTGTAGAAGCCCAAGAGGATGGGATTGTCGTCAATGGCAGACATATTCCCTGTATTTCCGTGAGAAACCCTGAAGAATTACCCTGGAGGGAATACCAGGTGGATTACGTGGTAGAAGCCACGGGATTATTTACTACCCATGAGGGGGCAGCAAAACATCTAACTGCGGGAGCGAAAAGAGTGGTGATCTCCGCTCCCACAAAAGATCCCGACCAGGTTAAGACGCTAGTGATGGGAGTTAATCATGAGCAATTTGATCCGAGAACCGATGAGATCGTCTCTAATGCCAGTTGCACCACTAACTGCCTTGCTCCTATTGCCAAAGTTATTGATGACAACTTTGGTTTAAAAGAAGGTTTGATGACCACGATTCACGCTGTAACCGCTACTCAACCAACGGTGGATGGCTTTAACCAAAAAGATTTGCGGTCGGGACGTAGTGCAGGTCAAAATATCATTCCTGCCTCCACAGGAGCGGCAAAAGCGGTGGCGTTAGTATTACCCCAGTTAACTGGTAAACTTACGGGAATGGCAATGCGGGTGCCTACCCCTGATGTTTCCGTAGTGGATTTAACCTTTCGTACCGAACAGGCAACGAGCTATGAGGCAATTTGTCAGGCAATGGCGATCGCTGCTGGCGGCGAAATGCAAGGAGTATTAGGCTATACCAATGATCCTGTGGTATCGACAGATTTCACAGGCGATCCCCACTCCAGTATTTTTGATGCTGGTGCAGGCATGGAATTAAACAGTAATTTCTTTAAAGTTGTTGCCTGGTATGACAACGAGTGGGGCTATTCTAATCGGGCGATCGATTTGATTTTGTCGATGGCAACTAAAGAAACAGAACTGCTAGTTACTTTGAATTAGCATTTTGAATTAACGCTTTTGAATTAACGCTAGGGTCACAAAAAAAGATATATTAATCTGCGCTTGCGTCTCGACAAAGAGATCTCGAATTTTAGGATTTTAGGAAGGAGAATTGATGCTTAACCAATCAGAAGCCGTAATTGAAGCGATCGCTGCTAGGGAGATTTTAGACTCCCGTGGTCGCCCTACCATTGAAGCGGAAGTACGTTTAGAGACTGGAGCAGTCGGTTTAGCGCAAGTGCCTAGCGGTGCTTCCACAGGAAGTTTTGAAGCTCATGAATTGCGAGATGAGGACAAAAATCGTTATGGGGGTAAAGGTGTACTCATCGCCGTCCGTAATGTTAAAGAGAAAATTGCCCCTGAGCTGATCGATGTAGATGCTTTGGAACAAGCAACAGTGGATCAGATTATGATTGACCGTGATGGCTCTCCCAATAAAAAAAACTTGGGGGCAAATGCCATCTTAGCGGTATCTTTAGCCACCGCCAAGGCTGCCGCAGCGGAAGTTGAGCTACCTCTTTATCGTTATTTGGGAGGCCCTTTATCAAATGTGCTACCCGTGCCGATGATGAACGTGATCAACGGTGGTTCTCATGCAGATAATAATGTCGATTTTCAAGAGTTTATGATCATGCCGGTGGGAGCAGATTCCTTTCGGGAAGCCTTGCGTTGGGGAGCGGAGGTATTTGCCACTCTAAGTAAGGTTTTAGGAGAAAAGGGTCTACTCTCGGGAGTGGGGGATGAAGGGGGCTATGCCCCTAACCTTGGTTCCAATCAGGAAGCTTTAGACTTATTGATCTCAGCGATTGAACAATCGGGCTATAAGCCTGGGTCGGAAATCGCCTTGGCGATGGATGTTGCCGCCAGTGAATTTTATGCTGATGGTAAGTATACCTATGATGGGGAAGCCCATTCTCCAGAGGAGTTTATCGACTACCTGGCAGCATTAGTGGAGCAATACCCCATTATCTCCATTGAAGACGCTCTTCACGAAGATGATTGGGATAGCTGGAAGGCTTTAACAGATAAATTAGGCTCAAAAATTCAACTGGTGGGGGATGATTTATTTGTCACCAACAAGACCAGATTGCAAAAAGGCATCGATCTCCAAGTGGGAAATGCGATTCTGATTAAGTTAAATCAAATCGGCACCCTCACAGAAACTCTGGAAACGATCGATTTAGCTACTCGTAGCGGTTATCGCTCAGTAATTAGTCATCGTTCGGGAGAAACGGAAGATACGACCATCGCCGATCTAGCGGTGGCTACCCGCGCCGGACAAATCAAAACTGGTTCCCTCTGTCGTAGTGAAAGGGTGGCAAAATACAATCGTCTGCTGCGCATTGAAGAAGAACTAGGCGATCGCGCTGTTTATGCAGGCACAATTGGTTTAGGGCCAAAAGTCTCAAGATAAATTCTCGGGGTGAAAATTGCCGAGCAAAAGTCTCAGAAAAAGTCTCAGGATTAGTTGCTCAGTTTCTAAACCAAAGATTAAGGGTTGGGTTTTTCCCAGCCTTTAAGCTTAAATCTAGTAGTAACCTATAAACAGTTGAATCAAATTTGACGTGGCAATATAGAAGCGAGCTATACAAAAAACATCATTTAGACAGCGATCGCTCCCAAATGCAGTCGTTGCTTCGATTGCGATTGTACCTACCACATTGTAAGTACCACTAAGTAACAGATTGTCTGTTGATGCCTTAAGCAATCATTTATACTCAACATCATCCTTTAAGGAAATATGGACTCAAAAACTTCTCAAGAGCTTGGTCAAACCGTTACTACTAGTAATTTGGCTAATCGCAATATTCAGATCGAAGACGACCGCACAGGCATGAGCGTCGATACCCTCAAGCGAGCCTTTGCCGATAATCTCTTCTACCTCCAGGGAAAAGATGAATCTAATGCAACCCTTCATGACTACTATCAAGCATTAGCTTTCACCGTCCGCGATCGCCTACTGCGTCGCTTTATTAAAACTAGTCGTACCTACTACGAAGAAGATGTCAAGGTAGTTTCTTATCTCTCGGCAGAGTTTTTAATGGGTCGTCATCTTGAGAATAATTTGATTTCTCTGGGGATCTACGAAAAGATGCGAGAAGTGGTCAAAGAATTTAACCTCAATATTGAGGACTTGGTGGAAGAAGAACCAGATCCAGGGCTGGGGAATGGTGGTCTGGGAAGATTAGCCGCTTGTTTTCTTGATTCCTTGGCTAACTTGGAAATGCCCGCGATTGGTTATGGTATTCGCTATGAGTTCGGCATCTTTCATCAAGCTTTGAGAGATGGTTGGCAGGCGGAAATCCCTGATAACTGGCTGATGTTTAAAAACCCTTGGGAAATTGCCCGTCCTGAAGATTCAGTGGAGATCAAGTTAGGGGGACATACCGAAACCTATCGCGATCCCAAAGGACACAATCGCACTTCTTGGATTTGCGATCGCAAGGTAAAAGCCGTCCCCTATGATACTCCTGTCCCTGGATATCGCACCAATACCGTCAACTCTTTGAGACTTTGGAAAGCTGAAGCCAGTGAACAGTTTAACTTTGAAGCGTTTAACGCCGGTAACTATGACCGTGCTGTTGCCGAAAAGATGAGTTCGGAAACCATTTCTAAAGTTCTCTATCCTAACGACAATACCCCCCAAGGGAAGGAATTACGTTTAGCGCAACAATATTTCTTTGTTTCTGCTTCGCTACAAGATCTGATTAAAATTCACCTCCACATTCATCCTGACCTGACTAATTTCCATGAAAGAGCGGCAATTCAACTGAACGATACTCATCCAGCGATCGCCGTTGCCGAGTTGATGCGTCTGTTGATCGATGACCACGACCTTGATTGGGATCAGGCTTGGAATATTACCCAACAAACCCTGGCATATACCAACCATACCCTCATGCCAGAAGCCCTAGAAAGGTGGTCAGTTAGCCTCTTTAGTCGGATGCTGCCTCGACATATCGAGATTATCTATGAAATCAATCACCGTTTTCTCGAAGATATTCGCACCTGGTTTCCCCATGACGAAGAATTAGCCTCAGAGCTTTCCATCATCGAAGAAGGTTCAGATAAAAAAGTGCGGATGGCAAATCTTGCCTGTGTTGGAAGTCATGCCATTAATGGGGTAGCAGCTTTACATACTCAGTTGCTACAAAAATACACCCTCCAAGGTTTTGCTAAATTGTGGCCGGAGAAGTTTTTCAATAAAACTAATGGGGTAACTCCTCGTCGCTGGATCTTATTGAGCAACCCCAGATTGGCAAAGCTGGTTACGGAAAAAACCCAAAGCGATCGCTGGCTAAAAAACCTCGATGAGATGAGGGTGCTAGAGAAGTTTATTGATGATGCCGAATTTTGTGAACAGTGGCGGGATATTAAGCGCCAGAACAAAATTACCCTAGCGGCTCAAATCAAAAAATCAAAAAACATTGATGTGAATGTTGATTCAATCTTTGATGTGCTGGTGAAAAGAATTCACGAGTATAAACGTCAGCACTTGATGGTGTTGCATATTATCACTCTCTATAACCGCATTAAACACAATCCTGATGTGGAAATCGTACCCCGTACCTTTATCTTTGGCGGCAAGGCTGCTCCAGGGTACTTTATGGCGAAGTTAATCATTAAATTTGCCAATGCTGTAGGGGAGGTAGTTAATAAAGACCCAGATGTTAGAGGTCGTTTGAAAGTAGTGTTCTTGCCTAACTTCAATGTTTCCCTCGGACAAAAAATCTATCCCGCCGCTGACCTCTCAGAACAGATTTCTACCGCCGGGAAGGAAGCTTCTGGGACTGGTAACATGAAGTTCGCCATGAATGGGGCTTTAACTATTGGTACTCTCGATGGTGCTAACATCGAAATCCGTGAAGAGGCGGGAGAGGAGAACTTTTTCTTGTTTGGTCTAACTGCCGAAGAAGTTTACCAAATGAAGGCAGATGGTTATGATCCAATGTCCTTCTACAACGCTAATGAACAACTCAAAGAGGTAATCGATCGCATCGCTCATGGTGATTTTAGCCATGGGGACACCAAGCTGTTTAAACCGATTGTTGACTCTCTCCTCTATGACGATCCCTACATGCTTTTAGCGGATTATCAAGACTATATTGACTGTCAGGATCAAGTTTCCCAAACCTATAAAGATCAGCAACAATGGACAAAAATGTCGATTTTAAATTCCGCCCGTATGGGTAAATTCTCTAGCGATCGCACGATCAAAGAGTATTGTGAGCAAATCTGGGATATTGAACCTGTTGACATTAATTTGGATGCTTACAATCGTTAAGATCAATCTTTCTTTTGTTAAAAACTCATGATTTTATAGATGTCCTCCAAAGGGCATCTTTTTTTATTGAAGCGAGAAAAAAACACAGAATTCATGTAGGGGCGAATGGCCATTCGTCCCTACGATTAATTAAATTAGACGTGAACTAATTAGAATGACGATAATTGTAACCAGGCACTTGCTTAATAAGCATCCTGCAATTCATAAAAATCAGGAGAAACATAATCTTTGCGCAAGGGATAACCAATCCAATCTTCATTCATGAGAATGCGTTTGAGGTTAGGATGTCCCTCATAGATGATGCCGAACATATCGTAGCTTTCCCGCTCCTGCCAATCCGCTGCTTTCCAGATCCAATAAACCGAAGGAACTTGCGGGTTATCTCGCGGCAGGAAAACTTTAAGCCGCACTTCTTGTGGTTGCTTAACATCATCGGCAACCTTAATCAAATGATAGAAGCTGACCAACTCTTTCCCTGCCCCTAAATCGTAAGCTCCCTGACACTGAAGATAGTTATAACCATAGGCGTATAAAGCAGTGGCGATGGGCAATAATAAATCAGCATCCACCTTAATCAGCTCAACGTTAGAGACATCAGGAGCTAAAGCTTCATTATCAAAGCCATTTTCTGTCAACCAACTAGATGTTTTACCCGCTGCAATTATTTCTGACTTTATTTCTGATTTTGCTTCACCTGCTTGAGGATTTTGCGGTACTTGTGATTCAGCCACGTTCTGCCTCCTTTTTCTCTGTAGATTCGATCGCCGTTAGGGGCATACCCATTGCTTCGGCAAGTTCCTTGGGCGGTGCCTGACGAGTTACCGACTGAACATAGGTGCCGTTGAGAATTGGCTCTACCGCTTTCATATTATGTCTGGTGCTGTAGAAACGGTGAGTTTGCTCAATGGTGGTTGCTCGCTCTTGAATGGACTGGTTGGAAATCTTTTTCCGCAGTTTGATCACTGCGTCGAAAATAGCTTCAGGGCGAGGAGGACAGCCGGGGATATAAACATCCACGGGAATTAATTTATCCACCCCCCTGACGGCGGTGGTGGAGTCAGTACTAAACATTCCACCCGTAATAGTACAAGCCCCCATGGCAATGACATACTTAGGCTCAGGCATCTCCTCATAAAGACGTACTAGAGCAGGAGCCATTTTCATGGTAATTGTGCCAGCGGTAATAATTAAGTCCGATTGACGGGGGCTAGAACGAGGTACTAAGCCGTAACGGTCAAAATCAAAGCGAGAACCAATTAAAGCCGCGACTTCAATAAAACAACAGGCGGTGCCATAGAGCATCGGCCAGAGGCTAGATAATCTTGCCCAGTTATAGATATCATCTACTGTAGTTAAAATGACATTTTCTGATAAATCCTGAGTTATCTGGGTTGAACTACTAGGATTAAGTATTTTTTCTTGCTGTTGTTGTTCAAATGTTGAGGAATTCATGACCACTCCAAAGCTCCTTTTCTCCACGCATACACCAAAGCAATTACCAAGATGGCAATAAAAATGAGGGCTTCTACAAATGCTAGTAGTCCTAAACGACTAAAAGCTACCGCCCAAGGATATAAAAAGACTGTTTCTACGTCAAAAACGACGAATACCAAAGCAAACATATAATAGCGAATGTTAAATTGAATCCAAGCGCCACCCACAGGCTCCATCCCAGACTCATAAGTTGTCTGGCGTTCAGGACCACCGTCGCCAGGTCTTAATAGTTTTGAGGCAGTGAGGGCTAGAGCAGGGACGGCACTGCAAATGAGTAAGAAGCCCAAAAAATATTCGTAACCATTGAGAACAAACAATTTTTATCTATCTCTCCCTAGTGGATCTACGTTTTTACTATTACTTAATTCTTAATTGTAATGGAATCCCCCCCATAATTAATACCGGTTGTGATCCACCCTTGGGCAAAGATAGAAATCTGGGGAGATGGGGAGATAGGGAGATGGGGAGCACACATCAACTTTACTCTCCCTCATCCCTCGTTGCTGACATCACAAGTTCAACTAAGTAGGTAGGTTGAATTAAATATAAAACCAAAAACAAAATAGATTTTGAGGGCAATTAGTTAGCTATCTCTATTCCCTACTTCCCTACTTCCCCAACTCCCTACTAAACCATCTTCTAATTAATTTGACCCACCTACTTACTTGTCGGGTGCTAATCCCAACTGTTGCATTAGCGATAGCAAATTAGTTTCGTACCACATTTCGCTAATCTGTCATTCATTGTTACTTTTTTTCCTGTGATGGGCATTCCTAAGAATGGGCCCGTCTGTTTGCCTTCGAGGGTTGAGCGAATAATCACAGTATCCCCTTCAGCAACTACATTCTCGATTTTACTGGTGATGTTGGGGAATCCCTGAAATAAATCCTCGGAAAATGCTTTGTTTGCCTCTAAACCAATGATTGGCTCAGGAAAACTATTGAAATGGTACACCACATCTGGGGTTAACAGTTCGTCCCAGACTTGACCCCAATTTTTCTGGGTTCCCCATCCATCCTGGGCTAAACGGAGGGCGATCGCTTTATTTTGCTCTGTCAACGTTGAGG
>JBJOPG010000127.1:0-11535 GCA_046050865.1 Cyanobacteriota bacterium | reverse complement strand
GCTTCAATTACATCAACTCCCAGTCGGGATAGAGAATGGGCAATTTCTAGCTTTTCTTCAACATTGAGGGTTGCCCCAGGAGACTGTTCTCCATCTCTTAAGGTGGTGTCGAAAATAATGATGCGGTCTTGTGAATTGTCCATAATCTAAACTTTGTAGATCGTTGTTGATTTTGCCTGTTGATTGTTTGAAGCTATCAGCTATTGAGCAACATTACTTAGAAATTATAAGCTATATCTTTCCAGAGCATGACCAGAATTATCTACAGACTTTACCGATGGGCAAGTGTAAGATTGATCCTGCTAAAATTCAGTTAATTTCTAGCTTTGTCGATAATTACCGTTTTATATCTTTCATTAAAAATTTTATTTGATGCGATAACAATGACTTTACAAGAACTCCAAAATCAAGTTGTCAACCTACCCACCAACGAAAAATGGCAACTTCTTCAAATCCTGCTTAGTGCCATTCAGAAAGACACCATGCCATCCCAAACCACTCCAGAAAAAACCTATCCTCTGCGCGGTTTACCCATTACTATTAGTGATGACTTCGACGAACCTATGGAAAGTGTAAATAAAATTTTCAAAGCGATCGCTTTTTTGTAACCTATCAGACGTAAGGCGATCGCTGTACTATTCAATTTCTGTGGGGAACCCAGCCAAACTTCAGAGAGTCTTATATTAAAATGTAGTAAAATTGATACATTGTATAATTCTTGCTTTAAATTCGGTAATATGAAACGTCCGATATTGTTAATCGCTTCAACATTTTTATTTTCTACTACTTTGGTTTTATACCCAATTATCTCTACTGAAAAAACGACTGTTCAAGCCCAAGAAGCAAGCCTTAACTCTGCCGAAGCTTACTATAATCGTGGAAATTCTTATGCCGAGCAAGGCAAACATGAGTTAGCGATCACTGACTTCAACCAAGCATTGAAAATCAACCCTAATTACGCCGAAGCTTATATCAATCGTGGAAATTCTTACGCTGAGCAAGGTCAATATGAATTAGCGATCACTGACTACAGCCAAGCATTGAAAATCAACCCGAATGATGCCGATGCTTACTATAATCGTGGACTTTCTTACGTCAAGCAAGGTAAACATGAACTAGCAATTTCTGACTTCAATCAAGCGATTAAAATCGACTCTAATCATGCCAGTGCATATAATAATCGAGGAGTTTCTTACGGCAAGCAAGGTCAATATGAATTAGCGATCGCTGACTTTAATCGAGCAATTAAAATCGATCCTAATTCTGTAGTGGCTTACATTAATCGCGGATTTACTTACGCCAATAATGGTAAATATGAATTAGCGATTACTGTCTACAATCGAGCAATTGAAATCGAGCCTAATTCTGCTCAAGCTTATCTTAATCGCGGACTTACTTACCGTCATCAAGGCAAACATGATTTAGCCAGAACTGATTTAGAAAGAGCGAAACAGCTATTTTTAGCTCAAGGTGAGGCAGCTTTGGTTGAAAAGATTGATCGTCTGTTAAAAGTGCTTGCCTAGAATTTAATCAGCATCTTTTCTTGTGGTTGGATTTTACTTCGTTCTATCCAACAAAATCTACTCACAATTATTATTAGACCTCTTAAATGAATTAGGCGACGACATCTTGGTTATCGCCAAAATTACGTTTAAAGCGATCGCTTTTTTGTAACCTATCAGAGGTCAGGCAATCGCTTTTTTTTTCTTTACTTATTCTTTATCCTTCAACCCTTGAAAAGTGCCATTCAAGTTCTGCGGTTTGCCCAAATAAGTTGCATATGCATAAAGTCGTATTTCAAACAGTAGTAAGAAAAGTAGTAAAATTGCGTTATCTTATCATTTTTACTTTAAATACTATGAAAAGTTCAAGATTATTCATCACTTCAGCATTTTTATTCTTAGCTACTTTAGCTTCATGTCCACTTGTCTCGGCTAAAACAACAATTCAAGCTCAAGAAGGGGATCTTTATCCTACCCAAGTTTATAATAATCGCGGAATTACTTATGCTAAGCAAGGCGATTTTGAATTAGCGATCGCTGACTTTAACCAAGCAATTCAAATCAACCCTAATGATGCCGATGCTTACTACAATCGCGCAAGTATTTACTTTCAGCTAGGTAAAGATGAATTAGCTATTGCTGACTACAAGCGAGTAATTGAAATCGACCCTAATAATGCTGAGGCTTACTATAATCGCGGAATTGCTTACGCCAAGATAGGTAAAGATGAATTAGCAAGAACTAATTTGGAAAAAGCTAAACAGCTATTTCTAGCTCAAAGTGATGCAGATTCTGCTGAAAAGGTTGATAGCATTTTAAGGGTGCTTCTCTAGAATTTAATTAACTGTCAGATACTAAACTCTAATATGAGGCGATCGCTTTTTCCAACTTATCAGACGTAAGGCGATCGCTCTAGAGAAAAGTTTCGTAATTGCTCAAGAGTAAATCTTAAAACTGGGTATCTATTTAAGCTCTGCCGCTTGCCCAGACAAGCAATATAAAGACCTATTGTAAAATCACCTAGTTTAATATATTGTGAGTAGTTAAATTGAAATATTTTTTGGTGATTCTTATTCTAAATAATTATGAAAATTCCAAAATTATTAATCGCTTTAACATTTTTATCTGCTGCTACTTTGGTTTCATACTCAATTATCTTTGCTGAAACAACGGTAGTTCAAGCTCAAGAAGCAAACCTTAATTCTGCCCAAGCTTACATTGATCGCGGAATTTCTTATGCCAAGCAAGGCAAATATGAATTAGCGATCGTTGACTACAACCGAGCAATTGAAATCAACCCTAATTTAGCCAATGCTTACTATAAGCGCGGAATTTCTTACGATGAATTAGGCAAATATGAATTAGCGATCACTGACTACAACCGAGCACTTAAAATCAACCCTAATTTAGCCAATGCTTACAATAATCGCGGAAATTCTTACGATGCGTTAGGAAAATATGAATTAGCGATCACTGACCATAGTCAGGCAATTGAAATCGACCCTAATTTAGCCCTGGCTTATGCAAATCGCGGATTTTCTTACGCCCAGCAAAGAAAATATGAATTAGCGATCGCTGACTTCAACCGAGCAATTGAAATCGACCCTAATTTAGCCCTGGCTTACTATAATCGCGGAATTTCTTACGCCAAGCAAGGCAAATATGGATTAGCGATCGTTGACCTCGACCGAGCAATTGAAATCAAGCCTAATTCAGCCAAGGCTTACAAGGTTTACCATAGTCGCGGAATTCTTTACGTCAAGCAAGGCAAACATGAGTTAGCGATCGCTGACTTCAACCGAGCAATTGAAATCAAGCCTAATTATGCCCTGGCTTATCTAAATCGCGGAATTTTTTACGCCCAGCAAGGCAAATACGAATTAGCCAGAACTGATTTGGAAAAATCTAAACAGCTATTTCTAGCTCAAGATGATACAGCCTCAGCTGAAGAGGTTGATAATATTTTGAGAATTCAACTAACTGTCTGATACTACAATTCAATATAAGGCGATCGCTTTTTTATAACGTATCAGAGGTCAGGCGATCGCTCTAGGCACAAAGATAAAATAACTAAATTAATAATATTCTCAATTAATCTAAAAATCACTTTTCTCGATATGGCTGCGGACATCGTTGAGATCTATATAGCGATCGGTAGCGTTACGCAGTTCCCTGGCAATCATCCCTTCTGTGGAAACCACCGTAATATGAGTATTTTTAGACCGCAATAGTTCGATCGCCCGTTCAAAATCTCCGTCACCACTAAATAAAATTACACGGTCATACTGTTCTACCGTGTTAAACATATCTACCACAATTTCAATATCTAAATTTGCCTTCTGAGAATAGCGACCAGAGGCATCGTCATAATATTCCTTGAGGATCTTGGTTCTAACGGTATAACCCAAACTAATGAGGGCATCACGAAAACCTCTTTGATCTTGAGCATCCTTGAGTCCCGTATACCAGAAAGCATTGATCAAGACGACGGTGGGATCTTTGGTGAAATATTCTAATACTCTCCTGGGATCAAAAAACCAACCGTTTTTTTGTTGAGCATAGAACATATTATTTCCGTCTACAAATATCGATAGACGATCTCGTACGTATTTATTATGAGACTCCATATAATTTTTCCTATAAGGGCTTAAATATATTTAATTACTAAAGTTAACAGCGGAACCCCTGACCATGACAGGGATTACGCCATAGCACTTAATGAATAGACCCGCAGTTGCGGCTACGACCAAATATTATTTAATAGAGTTCGGACGATAAACAACAATTTATAGAGGGGGTAAGCCCAAATAAAATTTAGTTTAGGTATATTTCATATCTGTATCCAGTTTAGGACAAAAAAAACCTCAATAACAATTTAATTTGCTCCATTAAGATTTTTTTACAAATCCTCGTGATTAGAAACTGGATAAAAGCTAATTTGTGGTTGATTGATCGACCTGTATTTACCAGATCAGATTAAAAATAGTAGTCTGACCTCCTACTAAAGAGCGATCGCCAATTTTTTAAGCAATCACAGAAATATAGTTTTTTGGTTATGTTAATGACAGTTATCTCTCTTGATTAGCGCTAAGAATTTTTCAACCTGGTAAACTAAAGTACATTTTCAATAGCGTAGGCGATCGCTTTAGTATCTCCCCAGCCAACAAACTTCAGACAGGGATTTCAAGATAACAGAGCTTTCTGGAGATCTGATTGTTGGATCGGAAGCAAGAATGCTCAATAAGGTTATCGTATCTTGATATTTGACTGTCTAAGGTGAAAAGATTACTAAACTTTTAGTAAGCTGGTCTTGATCAGTAAATTTACTGTAATTGACAAGCAAAAAGCTTAACTTGATCGGGGATCTACAGACTAAATAAACTCGACAGGCTCACTAGATATTTTGGTCGTCAAATTTTTGTTTTTAACATCTTAATTCAGGAGTGTTTATCTCGTGGTAGCTCAAGCAGATCCTTTCAAAACCAACCGTAGTTATGAAGTTCAAACTCAGTCCATTGCAGAGGATTTAATCAAAAGCACCAGAGGAAAGCAGAATATCTTTAATCGCCTAAGAGATCAGATGCGCTGGGACGACAAAGTGCTGGAATGGACGATGGCAAATCCTGGTTTAAGGGTGCAGATGTTCCGTTTTATTGATGCTATTCCCGCACTCCAGAGTAAGGCAGAGATTGCTAATCATTTTCAGCAGTATATGAGTGAAGAGGCAGTAGAGTTACCCAGTGCTTTAAAAGCCATGATTAACTTTAGCGATCGCCATTCTTTACCTGCCCAAACCGCCGCAGCGACGATCACTAAGGCAGTGGAGACTCTGGCATATAAATATATTGCTGGGTCAAATATTACTGAGGTGATTAAAACTATTGATCGCCTACGTCAATCGGGGATGACCTATACCATTGACCTGTTGGGGGAAGCGGTCATTACCGAAGCAGAAGCAGCAGACTATCTCCAAGGTTATCTAGATTTGATTGAGCAACTCACCCAAAAAGCTCAAAGTTGGAACAGACAAGAGGGAATCGATCTGGCGGCGGGGGAAGAGATGCCTCAAGTACAGGTATCGGTTAAGCTAACGGCTTTTTATTCCCAGTTTGATCCCCTTAATCCTGTGGGGAGTAAAGAGAAGGTATGCGATCGCCTCAGAATCCTGTTACGCAGAGCAGGGGAACTCGGTGCAGCAATTCATTTTGATATGGAGCAATATTGCTACAAGGATCTAACTCTGCAAATTCTGAAGGAGTTACTGATGGAAGAAGAGTTTCGCAGTCGTACTGACTTGGGGATCACCCTCCAAGCTTATTTAAGAGATTCTTATCAGGATTTACAGGATATTATTACCTGGGCAAAAGAACGGGGCAATCCTTTAACAGTGCGTCTAGTGAAAGGGGCATATTGGGATCAAGAAACTATTAAATCTCTACAAAACCATTGGTCACAACCTGTATATAACCAAAAAGCGGCAACAGATCTAAATTTCGAGCGCATGACCCAACTGCTGTTGGAAAACCACGAATATCTCTATGCAGCTATTGGGAGCCATAATGTCCGTTCTCAAGCTTTGGCTTGTGCGATCGCCGAAACTCAGAAAATTCCCCCTCGTCGCTTTGAGATGCAGGTGCTCTATGGCATGGGGGATAAATTGGCTCAAGCTTTGGTTAAACGGGGTCATCGGGTGAGGGTCTATGCTCCCTACGGTAATTTATTACCAGGAATGGCTTATTTAATTCGTCGCCTACTAGAAAATACGGCAAATAGCTCTTTTGTTCGACAAAATGAGCAAGAAAGACCCATCGAAGAACTAATTGCGCCTCCTGTTGTTGATGAAAGTAGGGGCGAACGGCTGTTCGCCCCTACAGATAATACCCAATTTATTTATGCCCCAGATACTGATTACGCCAATCCAGAACAAAGACTTAAGGCAGAAAAGGCGTTAGCTCAGGTCAAGCAACAGTTAGGTAAAACCTATCAGCCGTTAATTAACGGTGAATATGTTGCCACAGATCATTATCTTGACTCCGTTAATCCTTGCAGATCCAATGAACTAGTGGGCAAGGTAGGACAAATCAACCTTCAACAGGCAGCCCAGGCAATGGAAGCGGCAAAAGCAGCATTTTCATCCTGGAAAAAAACTTCTGCTACGGAAAGAGCCAATATCCTGCGTAAAGCGGGGGATCTCATGGAGCAGCGCCGATCAGAATTAAATGCCTGGATCTGTTTAGAAGTGGGCAAAATTATTCCCCAAGCCGATGGGGAAGTATCGGAAGCAATCGATTTCTGTCGCTACTATGCAGCGGAAATGGAACGATTAGAGTCGGGAACAAACTATGATCTGGCGGGAGAAAACAACCGTTACTTCTATCAGCCGAAAGGTATTGCGGTGGTCATTGCTCCTTGGAATTTTCCTCTGGCGATCGCCACTGGTATGACTGTGGCTGCCTTGGTTACAGGGAACTGTACCCTGCTAAAACCTGCGGCTACTTCCTCGGTAATTGCTGCCAAGCTCACAGAAATTTTAGTGGAGGCGGGCATTCCTAAGGGAGTATTTCAATATGTTCCAGGAAAAGGTTCAGAAATTGGCACGTATTTAGTAGAGCATAAAGATACTCACGTGATCGCTTTTACAGGTTCCAAGGAAGTTGGCTGCAATATCTATGGTTTAGCCGCCAAATTAGCCCCAGGGCAAAAGCACCTCAAGCGAGTCATTGCCGAAATGGGGGGCAAAAACGCCATTATCGTTGATGAAAGTGCCGATCTCGACCAGGCTGTAGCAGGGGTAGTTCAGTCAGCTTTTGGCTACAGTGGACAAAAGTGTTCTGCTTGTTCCAGGGTCATTGTGGCAGCACCTGTTCATGATACTTTTCTGACAAGACTGGTTGAGGCGACTAAATCTTTAAATCTTGGGGCAGCAGATGATCCTCAGGTGCAGATGGGGTCAGTTATTGATCAAACTGCCCGCGATCGCATTCTAGAATACATTGCTCAAGGGCAACAGCAAAGTGAACTCGCTCTAACCATGACGACTCCAGAAGGCGGTTACTATATACCCCCCACGATTTTCAAGGGAGTTAATCCAGACCATACCCTGGCTCAAGCGGAAATTTTTGGTCCTGTTTTGGCAGTAATGAAAGCAGATAACTTTGACCAAGCGTTAGCAATGGCAAATGGTACAGACTATGCCCTGACTGGTGGCTTATATTCCCGCACACCCCAGCATATCGAACAGGCAGCCCGGGAATTTGAAGTGGGCAATCTTTATATCAACCGCAATATTACGGGAGCGATCGTCGCCCGACAACCCTTTGGTGGCTTTAAACTGTCGGGAGTGGGTTCTAAAGCTGGCGGGCCAGATTATCTTTTACAATTTTTAGATCCCCGTGTGGTGACGGAAAACATTCAGCGTCAAGGTTTTGCGCCCATTGCAGGGATAGAATAATCAAAGCTAACCGCTTCGCGGTTTTAACTCTGTTCTACCCAATCCACTAGCACGTCTAGATTAATTTGTTGAGCATGACAATGGTTTTGCGCCCATTAGGATCTGCCCCACATTTCAGCCTAGACGCGCTACTATCAGGTCGGCGATCGCACATTTAATATAAGCGATCGCCCCTTAAAGAAGATTGGCTACACAAAATCGGCAGCGGTTATGTCAGCGGCGGCAATGTTAGAGATTAAAGCAATAACATCACCATTAGCATTGATAATTTCAGCATCTCCGCCATTATCTTGAATATCCAAGCTGTCAAAGTTTAAACCACTTCCTAGGGTGAGTTTATCTGTACCGCCTGCAAAATCCAGGATCTTGCTGTTGCTACCATTGGTCAAGACAAAGATGTCAGCATCTTCACCACCGGATACCAGATTGTTAGCGCCAGAACCACCATCAATGCGATCTTCACCAAAACCACCTTGCAAAACATCATCCCCTGAGGTTCCTGTCAGGGTATCATTGCCTACGCCGCCATACAATGTATCATCCCCTGACTCGCCAATGAGTGAATCTAAACCTTCTCCCCCAATTAGTTGATCAACTCCTGAGCCGCCACGCATAGTATCATTACCTACGCCACCATCCAAGAGGTCGTTGTCGTTACCTCCCAAAATGATGTCAGTATCATTCCCCCCAAACAGAGCATCATTACCTGCGTCGCCCCGAATACTATCATCTCCATCCAAACCGATGAGAAAATCATTATTATCTGCACCTCTAATGGTGTCTTTTCCTACTGTTCCCTCAGAAAAGTCATTAAGAGGAGTTCCTGAAATATTAGCCATGATACTTACTTCAAAATATGGGTTTGCTGCAAAACATATGTTTGCTGCTTACAAGATGCGGTACCTAATATCAATATGCACACCCTTGCTATAAATTTCGTTTGAAAACTTTAGTTTTCTTTACAAATGGTAGAATTGTCTCAAAATTCACCTTAATTAAGCAACAAGTTTATTAAGCAAGCTTAACCAGGACTTCGCCATTGTCTTCCTTAACCTCATAAGTAGATAGAGGTTTAGTTGCTGGTTTGGCGATAACGTTGCCTTCAATACTAAACTTGGCATCATGACAAGGACAGACTAAAGTACTAGAACTTTTATCCCAATCAACAATACATCCTCGATGAGTACAGACTGGATTGAGTGCCATTAGTCCATTATCTTGTTGAAGCACCAGGACTTTTAGCTTTTCATTCAATAAATAGCCCTTTTCTTTTAATTGTGTCGCAGTGCCAATAGTCACAAATTCTCCAGTGCTACTATTACTCTTACTACCATTAGAACAAGCAGCAAGAGCAAGGGGGAAGTAACCTGCTAACATGCCAACTCCAGCCCATTTACAGAAATTTCGGCGTTTCACAGTTGATTAACTAGTAATTAAATTTTAGTCTCTAACTTTAACAGTTCTAACAATGAAAATTACAATGTCAAGGTCAATGTCAAGGCATTGATTGTTGCGCTGTTTGAGATACTTTTTACTCGGCAATATTGATCATTACTTTCAGCAGCGTCATTATTTATACTGAATCGTGCCAAAGTTAAGCAGCAATGGCGCAACATAGAGGTATATTTTAATAATTGTAGTTAATCAGAAAATGTTAAAAGAAACGGCTGTGGAATTAAAATCAAATATTTTTAACCTGTGTGTTTTCACAGTCTTAATTTCTTGGCTACTGCTGACAGGATGTTCTAGCATCGTCACCCAAAATATCAACCTTAAGTATGGTAATCCCAGCCAAGCCAATAGCAATGAGAATAATTATCTGATCGTCAAGCCTGAATATGCCTTGTCCTATAATTGCAGCACTGGAATTGCTAATTGGGCTAGTTGGCAACTTGATCGCAGTTGGTTAGGTAGTACAGATCGTTCTGATAATTTTATGCCTAATCCCGAATTACCCGCCGATTGCTATGCCGTTCGTCCTAGCGACTATAGTGGTAGTGGCTATGATCGCGGTCATTTAGTTCCCAGTGGCGATCGCACCAATAGTCAGACCGCGAACGAAAATACCTTTATCATGACTAATATTATTCCTCAATCTCCCAGCAACAATCGAGAAGTTTGGCGAGAATTGGAAGAATATAGTCGAGAATTAGCTGAAGAAGGGAAAGAGCTTTATCTGGTAGCAGGAGGAGAAGGCATCGCTCGAAAAATTGCCGAAAGCCAAGTAGTTGTTCCTGAATATACCTGGAAAGTCATCTTGATTTTAGATGATCCAGGAAGTGAGATTACTAGCGAGAATGCCAAGACTTTAGCGGTGTGGATACCCAATTCGGAAGAGGTTGTTAATACAAAATGGCAGGACTATATCCTATCGGTAGACCAAGTAGAAGACAAAACAGGATATAACTTTTTTGCTGATTTACCCAAGAAAATACAGGGTCAGATTGAGAAAGCGATCGCGAGTTTTTAGTTCAGATTTTTTAGTTCAGACCAGCTAAATTACTCAATTTCGTGAATATTAATTAAACCATCTGGAGGAGATATTTCTAGACGCTGATTAGCGAGATCGACGATCGGTACAATTTCTTTCACGAAGGGGATAAAGATAGTTACAGGTTTGCTGGGTTTGGGGCGATATTTTTTGCGTTTGCTATGACGACTGATCTGAGACAGATCTTTTTCTGGTTTAGCCTGATCTTCTGGCTGCTTATGTAAGCGAATTTCCAATAAATCATTCCCCGCAGAATAGAGATCCACCACCACCCCAATATTTTCTCCCGTCTGTTGATGATAGACTTCTGTTCCCATCAAATCGGCGACATGATATTCATCTTGACTTAATTTTGGGCGATCGCTTTTATCCACTAACAACTTATAGTTACGCAATTCTTCCGCTTGACTGCGACCTTCTATGCCCTCAAGCTTAATTACATAAAGATTTTTTCCCGTTAGATACCTGCCCCCTTTCAACTGGACTTCAGTAATCGCAGCGGTATCAGGATGCTGAAGCCAACGAGTCCCCGCTTTGGTAAAACGCTCAGGAAAATCAGAATCGGCATATACGCGCAACTCTCCTTTTAAACCTTGAGGAGAAGTGATTGTCCCAACTTCTAATAATTCTGGATGGTCAATAGTTGGGGATTCTTCGTTCATTTGTAAATTAAAAATTACAGTGATGCTTGATTTAGGTTTACGTAGTTATAGTTTACAGCCTATAGCTAAGAACTAGTTCATTTGGAACGAAGCAAATTGCTTCGCAGATGGGTACTTTCCGTGAAATTCTTGATGATCACTACTTTTTCAACTTTTCTCCTGTACTTAGTTTTTTGATCAGTAAGTCGACCTAATTAAACGTCAAACGTAGCTTTCCCTAATTCCCTAATTCTCTAATTCCCTAAACCAAAACTATTTTATGTTTAATTTAAGTGAAGCTACTTACCTGATTTTTGATACATGATTACAAATGCAATTTTTCCTCTGAGGGTGGGCATTGTCGGCACGGGATATGCGGCAAAAAAAAGAGCAGAAGCCCTCAAATCTGATCCTCGTGCTGAACTACTGATGGTGTCGGGGCAAAATCCT
>JBJOPG010000126.1:0-12491 GCA_046050865.1 Cyanobacteriota bacterium | reverse complement strand
ACAGGTACATTACACTGCCAAGATTTTAGAGAAGGTGATGATTGAGGCGGGGCAAGATCTACTCAACCCAGTCCCAGTTGTTGTCGATCTCAAAATTGGTAAGTATTGGAGCTAGTAGCAAAAGTTATATTTGATAAGACGCACGCCAAGATACATGGAAAATCATGTTACATTATGACCCTAATAACTAAGGATTAGAAATGATTTGTAATAGTTACTGGACTGCTCATAACGAGATAGTCCCATAATGATTTGGTCATCTTTGCTTCAATAATATTCAGTGAAAGATAAATACCAAGTTAATACAGGAGGATTAAGGGGTGAATTACCTCTTTATCTACTGAGAGATATACTTTACTTAGGGATGGCATTACTAGGTTGTACAAAGCTGATCTAAAAATTCGTCAAGTAAAAAACATACTCGATATAAATAGTCGGTAGATAGAGATGAAAAACTTAAACTATAAAATACAGGACTGGTTTGAACACGATAAGTTTGGAGTTATCGTTAGTATTGCAAGTCCTGAGCTTGATAAACTATCCGATGATGAAATTAAAAATCTAGTGAGTGACAGGGTAGCCATCCTAGATTCTAATTCTCGTGAAAAGAAATGGGCTAAAGTATCTGAGATTGAAATTGCCAACTCTATCATTAATAAAAAGAATGTCAGTGTTTGTCTAGGCAATTCAATTAAGCTATCTGACATCAAACCCAATTCAGATCTTGTTTTATCTAAAAAAATATTAGTTTAGAAAAGCTTAAGACAACTTATCAAATTTGTATTTAATTTTTAAATACTTCTATCAGGCAGTTATCACGAAAACTACTGGTTTATGAAGAACAATTACCCACCACCTAATAAGGCTTCTTCTGGTAATTTGAAAGGGCTAGTATCTGGTTTGGATGCAGGTTTGGCAAACCAAGCGTTATTACGCATTGCCTGAATTGATTCGGCGATCGCCATTTCGTTCTTCAAATAAAAGATCGCAGTACCAATCAGTTAAACAAGTCTTCACCACATCGGCAATTTCTACAGGAGTACATTCTTCTGCTTCATCAATTAGCTCTACCCATTGTTCCATAGTCCAGGACGTATCGTTTACAAGCTTAAGCCATTGTTCTGTAGTCCAAATGACGTTATCAGTTGGAGGATTAAAGGTAAACTGAGTCGGAAAGTATTTGGCGAGATAGATGTTGAAAATAACGTATATTTCTCCTCGATTGGGTAAATCTATCATCCAAATGCCACCATCATCGAAGCGACGTAATAGTTCTATGGGTAAAAGTTCGATCCGATTGACTGTGGCGATAGTAATTACAGGAGAATTGTGTTCCTGCATCCAAGTTAAAAACTTCTGGACTATTCTTCTGGCTGCTCCACCCGATTCCCAGTCAGCAAGTCCTTTATCCCAATCATCCAGAAATAGAATGGCATTGCCAATGCTTTCTGCTAGTTCTAATAGTCGAGAAACTGCTCGATCTGGATTATCTGACCCTAAAATATCGCCAAAAGAAATGCCCAGAAGAGTATAGCCCAAATCGCGGGCAATCATTTTGGCTCGCAAACTTTTACCCGTACCTGGAGGACCAACAAACAACATGGCTCTGGGAGGTTTGATTCCATAATGTAAGGCAGTAGGCTCATTGAGCTTTGCCAGCTTCTGTAAAAAATCGCTGAGATTCTCGTTACCTCCCGCAGAAGAGATTTCGGGTTTGCTAAAGTACTCAAGGTTTAGTTCGCTGTTGTTGAGTTTTGCTTCTTTTACCTTTAGAAATTTATCGGTTAGTTCTGCGATCGATTCGCTATTGTCTGAGAATTGTCCGAGTTCGTGATAGATATCGCCCCACGCTAGTCCTTGACAGGCAGAGATAAACTTCGTATCGGGCTGAAAACCAAGTTTTGTTTGTAAAACCTGCTTTATTTCTTGGGCTTTCGGCAGACCGAGCTTAATTTGCTGGAGTTTAAGACGTAGTTTGGGACTAAGCTGTATCCATTCTCCCAGCAAAATGACCTTGACTCCCGCTCGATATTCCAATCGGCTAGCACAATTATAAATTTGTGATTCTCTAATAGATTTTTCAAGTGCAGAAAGGCGATCAAAATCTAGTAGATTATCGAATATGTATAGTCCTGGAGACAATTTGTTTTGTTGAATTAGAACTAAAGGTGTGTCGAACTGCTCATCGTTTTCAGCAAGACCATACTCAAGTTTTTCTTCAATTAGACTGAGCCTAACGAGATTTTGATAACCATTATTCCAGTAATATATAGGACTATCTTTGTGGCGATCGCTGTCGCTATAGATAATCAATAATTGTTTGAGTGCTAGTTCATAGTCACTGGCGTGAAGTTGGATGGTGCTTATATCTGTACTTTGAATTAGATCTTTTAGATCGGTAAACATGGTCTGTTGCTAGGTGGGGCTTAGTTTTAGATTGCCCAATTTGTCAGAGAAAAGACAATTTGCTTGAAAGATTAGTAGTTAATACCTGTTTTTAAGTTTCAGCCCTGTCGGGCAGGAGTAGGTGAATAGATTGGAGATTTCTCTAGCTTATTCAATTAACGTTTAGTTCAAAATTTAATTGGAGTACTACAATACATGAATTACGTACAGCCTCAAGGTGCAAACGCACCAATGCCCCAACAGGTAAACCAACCTCAGCAGGGATATGCAACCATGCCTCAGCCTCAACAGGTGAACCAGCCCCAGCAAGGTTATGCACCAATGCCCCAGCAGGTTCAGCAGCCACAAGTTCAGCAACCTCAAGGTACTGAATTTTATGGCGCGACTATAGATCCACAAACTATGGCAGTAGTTCAGCAATGCTATGGCGCAAGCAATACTGCTCTCAATACGACCTTAAATGACACTCCTACAGTAGCCAAATCTTTGTATTTTGGTGCAAGAGATATGTTCAAAACTCTTTATGTCAATCAAATTAGCTCCCAACGTGGTTCAAAACCTACGACTCCTGACTATGAGTTAGCTTCAACTGTATTTGAACAAACTTTTGGAACTGTTGGACAACCAAGAGTCGATCAGATGCAGCTATGCCTGACTATGAAGACTTTTGCCCCTAATATACTACCCGATTGTGTACCAGGAAATAGACCTCATGAAGCTATTTTGAGCTATATTCTCAACCAAAACTGGCATTCTCAGAATGTACGTACCAATAATGGCGTTAACCGTAATAGCAACGGTAATGGTAATGTCACAAGTGGTGTTAATCCGTTTAATAATAATGGCGGAGCGCAATCCAAGGCTGCCGCTGCTGCTGGATTTGTTCCACAACAGCAGGTTGGATTTATGGCGCAACCACAAGCTATGTACAATCCTCAGCAATCAGCACAGGCTGTAGCTGGAGCGATGCCTAATTATGCAGGTTAGTTAGTTTTAAAGTTGGGACTGACATTCGTTTGAATCAGTCTCAACAAATATTAGGATACAAAAGGTAATATCTTGGACTCTAATTAAAAAATAGTGTTCTGAACGCTAACAAATTCTAAGATAGTCTTAAACTTCAAAAAAGACTAGAATTAATGTACTCTATAATAGAAGCCGTTAAAGCTGATATTTGCTAAAGTATTGCGCAACATATCAGTATTCGTTTGGCTCAAACATTAATGGTTATTGCTCAAATAGTTGAAGGTTTTCGGCAAAGAGGCTCATGGACAAAAATTCAAGGCATTTTTAAAATGTGTAACTTATCCACAGGTAGAGGATGGGAAGAAACAACTAAAAAGCTGATAAATGAGCAAGACCTCAACCAAGATGAAAACTTTAGTAAAAAAGTAGATCAATTATTTAGCTACTACAATAATTTTTTATTAGTAAGCAATAAAGCTGTAAAACTTTATTCTCGCGAAAGAGAAATTATCAATAAATGGATAGTATCGTTCAAATCTCATGAACCTGAAGACAATTTATTTCATGAAGTATATCCTTTTCCTTTATCTAAAACAAGATTAAATGATCTTGATGAGTCCCAAAAACTTGTCGAAATAATTGATGATGACGATAAGCTAGTTATTATTTTCTGTACAAAGCGTTTTGCTATAGAAAAAACTGAGATTGATACACATCAATTACAAGAAGGAGCTAGAAAAGAATTGATTAATTACGATAAAGTTATTGGAGAAAAGAGAACTTATTATCAATATTTCGATATTGTAGTTTTATCTAAAAAAGAAAATTTTATAGAAGTTAGAGTAGATATTACTACTAGTTCACCTTTCAAATATTTATCTTCTAAAGATACAGATAAAGCTTTTTATCAAACTATCAGTAGTTTTAATAAACTATTACGAGAAATAGTAAAAACTAAAGAATCTTTGCATACAAGTACTAACGTTTTTCCGCTTATAGATCGTTTGTACGAGTCGGATGAAGGAAAAGTAATTGAACTTGGCTTTGTAACTGATGGAGGTTCAACTAAGCACGAGAAAATGCGTAAAAACTCTAGCTGCCTTAGAATTGAGCCATATCATGATGCTGGGAAAAGAGCTATAGATCATATTACGCCTTATCGTTTAGCCGTTTCATGGGATGTTGAAAATTTGGACAATTTTAAAAATACCTTAGAACTGTCATTACCTGGTAACGTTAAAGAATTGAGTGAAGTACCTGCTGATTTAGGCAGATTTTTGATTAAAAATTGCATCTGCCTAGAAGATTATAATTTTGTCCTTAATAAAGTATTAACCTATCTTAAAACCTCGTGATTAGTAGACAAACGATTGTAAAACAAATTAGTGAAGACTGGTCGGAAAAGCCTCAGTCTGAGATTTGTATTGCAATACTTGACTATCTATTTCGTAATAATTTTTCTTCTCTTTCGTATATCACGTATGGTAGCTTGCGAAAAGTAGTAGGTGAAGACTATCAACATACAGATTTATTGGAAGCAATTCAATATTTGTGCGGCAATAGAACAAACTTACTCGAAGCAAAGTTTGAAATTATTGAAGATGATAATCATATTGACATCGAAAATTTCGAGTTGAAGAAAGCTTATGAAACAGGACAATTGCTTCATCCAGAAACTGGAGAATTGATCGGTGATTTTAAAAGCCAAGTTTCGATGTATTTTCAGCCAAGTCTTTTAGCCAAAAATCTTGTTAAGTTGAATGCCGTTTGATACACTTACTCTGAAAGAATTAAAAGAATTTGAGAAAATATCACCTTTATTAGCTGGTTTTCCTTCAAGAATTTTGGCAGAAGGTTACAAAGATTTCATGGATATTCTTTATGATGATATCGATAAAACTATTTATCAGATTGAAGAAAATCCAGAGCTTCGTCAAAATGATAAAGAAGATAGATTAACAATTGATATTAAGAATCAGCTACGTTGTATGGGATATGATGCTTCTCACGATTCAAAAATTGGTGGTCATGCCGATCTCGTAGTTAGAAAAAATAATTTTTTGTGGATTGGAGAAGCAAAAATATTTCACGGAGGATACGATCATATATGGGAAGGGTTTTTACAATTAAGTACAAGATATTCAACTGGAGATTCAAATCAAAAAGATGGTGGAATTTTTATTTATATACGACATCAAAATGCGAACCTAATTCTAGAAAACTGGAAAGAAAAACTTTCAGAAAAAGAGTTACCAAATTATATTTGCATACCTTGTAAAAAACGAGATTCTTCTTTTTTTACAAGCCACACACATGAAGGTTCTGGACAGAATTTTAAAATTAGACATATGCCAGTCATATTGTATTTTCAACCTCAAGATAAGAGTGCTATAAATAAGAAAAAAGCTAAATTGGATTAATTTGAGCAAACAAATTTTGATGTTTCAAAAAATCCAAAATGAATTTATAGACAGTTAATCTTTGCTTCACCCAGTAATCCGCAATGAAGTATTGCGTGAGGCTATCTCATTAGATAGCTTGTAAAGATAGAAAAGGTTATTCCGTTGAAGCCTTATTATTCCACATATATTTACCAGGGACGGTGCGCTCCAAAATACCTTTTCTGAATTGTAAGCTGAGGACGCTGCTAAAAGATTTTGCCACCTTGTTTTGTTGTGTTTGATCTAAACCATCAGGATAGAAATAAGCCACTACGTCTGGTGAACTAATAACTCCTTCTTGCTTTTTAACAAAGTCTAAGACTCCAGCAGTGATGTTCTCGTAAGTATCTAGTCTGGGAGAAGGAGGTAGTGTACTATCAAGTTTGTTCTTAGATTTCTTTTGAGCTTGTGGTTTGACCTTCGCTTTTGATGATTTAGTTTTGGTCTGACTTTTTTTGACTGATGTTTGCTGCTTCGATTTATCTGCTTTAGATTGGTCTGCTGGTATTTCTACTCGAACAATCTCCTCCGTTTCAGTCGGATGATATCCATTACTCTGATTACCTTCGTCTAGCGTTACGTTGGCAGTTAATTGTTGAGTCTTACTGAGACTATTAATAATATTGCGACATGATTCTAACTCAGTCTGGGTAGTCACTGCCTCAGCTTCTAATATTTTCAAAGATTGAGCATGATAGGCGATCGCCTCTTGTTGATAACTAGCGTTTTGTTCCAAGTCCGCTAACATTTGACTGTAAATAGCGAGCTTTTTTTCACTATTGAACAAATTTTGAGGTGGCTTGGGAGGGGCGGGAATAGTGGTCACTTTAATGTTTCATTTAATAGCTATCAATCTAATTCTAGCCTGCTAGAATCTAAATTAAATATTACTCAATAATGAACTCTTTTGTTCAATTAATTACACTCGTTTAGTTTTTTCTAAATTCCTGGTCCCAAAATAATCCAATTTTCTCGGTTAGCAGGAAGAAAAGGAATTGGACCGATAAAGTAGGGGGTGCAGCCAAGATCGGGAATACCACGCTGGCAAATACGAAAGAATATAGCCGTACTCGCCTCATCTTTGGTTTCATCAACGCTCCAAAGAGCTACTTTAAAACCAGGACCAAAAGGATTGCGACCAGTGGGTTCTTTACCACAATTTAAAACACCTAGTATACCTTCTCCCCCATCCACGCCCCAGGGAGCTTCAGGACAAATGTTAGCGTTATTAGGGTCATTGCCCAACATCCATCTGCGACCTTCGGAAATCCAACGGATATCGCGACCAGAGTTCTCTAGATCGTCTAGTTCAATGTGAGCGCAGCTTTGTTGACAGGGAACTGCATAACCAGCTTGGTTGCTACCAGAGACGCTTTGACCAGGTTGGATTTGCCCGTGAGCATCGCTCCAAATTGTATCTACGCGGGAGATGAAGGCTAAAGTTGTAGCAATGGGGTTGGGAAAATCATCAAAGGAAATGTCTGCCAATCCTTCGATGTCGCTAAGATGTTCGTCCTTCCAATCTTCGTAATCTTCAACAAAGCTATCTCCAATGCCTTCTACACTCTCTAATGAATATTCGCTCAAATCCAAATTACCCATCTCAAATTCAGATATATCAAACTTAGGTGGTTGAGTTTGAGCCAGGCTTTTGACATTCTTGTTTAAAGAGAATTCTGAAGTTTTATTTGAGTGATCGCTTAGTACTCGAACGGGCAACTCTAATAATGCTTTACCTCGATCGCCGTATACTAAAGCGATCGCATCAGCTAAAGGAGGTACGTCTTGAATCAATCGCTCTTTTAATTGCGGATTAGCCTTAATAAAGCTAGATATAGTTTGATTTTTAATAAATCCGAATCGGTCGAGGGTCACATCCCTTGATTGGCGACCAGATTTGGCGACTATCTCTCCTAATTTCAACCGTCCTACCCCAAAGCTATCATCAATATCTCCCAGCTTCAGGATATCAATTACTGCATCTCCTCTATACCATTGACGACCCAAAGCGTAACCAGCATAGCGATCGTAGTCGCCAGAAATAAAACCAGGTTCGCTAAAGCTACCCAAAGAACGAAAGGTGATAGAGCTAAAATCAGGAGCTTCTAATATCCCTGTCGATAGATTATTTTCTCCCACCATGTCGTAAGTAATGGTAGGAATGCTAGCAGCTTTGACTGTATTTGATGGAAAATTACTGACGGTGAAGGATAATCCCAACCCCACAGATGTAAAGAGTTTTAATAAATTCATGAATATAAAAAGTTAAATTATCTTTTATTAGCAGGACGAATCCACAAAGCACACCACCCCGAAGTGACTGTTTTTCCTTCTAACGTGAGAGTCACGTCTAAGTTAGCCGCTTCCTGTTCGCAAATTAGAGTTTTACCGTTGGTAGTAAGTCCTCGACTATTCCAGTTAGCCAGGTTTTGAGCTAACTTCCCCTCATCCGACTTTGCCCAATAGAGTAAAGCGGTATCTTGATTACTGAGTCCAGAATTACTGTAGCGATAATCAATATAGCTACGGGCAAACCAGCTACCAACACCAGCAAAAATCATCGGAATTAGAATATATAGACCTAACCGACTCATTGCCAGCCAGTCACTTACAGCCTTAGTATGGGCAGCGTGCCTGACTAACTTAGATACCGAACCAGAAATTTTTGCCTGGGTCAGATTGAGACTAGCCTCCTCAACTGTTTGAAGATTATTAGTCAAAGCTTGATACTGGTTAATCAGATCTTGACTATAGGTACGAAAACTAGTATCGAGCCGTTGCTGGTTATCATTAATCTGTTGCTCGAACTTAGCTTCAAAACCGTCAATTAACAGATTGAGTATTTGCTCCTGTTTATTTACCGAATTTTCGATAGTTTTAAACTGTAATAGGAATGCCCAGAGGGGGTCATTTTTGTCTAGTTTTTGTTCCTCCTTAAATTCGAGCAGGGACATAACCTCTGACTTATCTGCTAGACTAGCCAGTCGCTCGATAATAGATACTGGTGAATTCCCAGCTTTTACTCGCTCTGCATCTGATGGTTCGGGAGGTAAATTGGGTGGTGGTGGTAAAGGATTATACTCCTTCTGATTTTTGGCGTTCATCGCTTAAGCTGGGTTAGCCAGGGAAAATATTTGAATGAATTTAGCGCACTGACTGTCTAAATAAGTTTTTAAACGATTAACCGAAAGCTTGCCGTTTGTAGAACTGCTGATATATTCTGCATAAGCTTTGCCTGAAGCAAAAGTAGCTTCTCTTTCGCCTCTGGGCATAGTTAATAGATCTAACTGTTGGAATTTTTTGACAATCTTTTTGATATCTGCACTAAGTTCTTGATTCCACTGATTGTCGATTCCTCTGTTTTGAACTAGAGCAATTTTAAAAGCTGGATAATTATCGACCAAAGTTTTGAATAGGTTGAGACTAGCCGTATCTCCATTGGATAAGTACCAGATATAGATCTGAATATTCTCTGCTGCCAGAAACTCTAATTGGTTCAGACCATTCTGGGTGAGCCAAAACAGTAACTCCTTGTGAGAATTACTGGGCAGATTGACAATGACATCTTGCTTTAATGCCTCCTCATAAATACGATCGACCTTGATAGCATCAGTACTGTGATTGACCATAGTTTCATTACAGGCATCAAAAGTAACGTCAGTGATACCTCCATAAATAGGTGAGACATCCTGTTTGTAAGAGTCTGTGTCAAAAAGAGTGAATGGTCTACTATTTGATGAATAAAAATGACAGACTAAAGAACTAAAGAAACTCTTGCCAATATTGCCTCTATTTCCAGCAATAAAATGAATTGTATTCATGATTTTTTTTTGTGAATAACGAAATTTAAGCAACTTGGAATGTCTGTTTGGTCAAACTTAGATTTAAACCGATACTGTTAGCCAAGGCGATCGCTTCTTGCTTGGTTTGTAGGTTTAGAGTTTGGACAATGACTTTTAAGCGATAACCTACGTTTAATGCGCTGTAATTAACCATTGTGCCAATAGTATGATGGGTATGACCTTGGGCTGCTAAAGCCAAAATACGGCGATCGACCTCTGCCAGTTTAGCTACGGCTTGACGCTGTTCGAGTAAGGCTTGAAAAACGTACTGATTAAGCTTTTTCTTGACTTGAGGACAAATAAAGACACTACCAACAAAAGCACACTGAACTGCTAGGGCAAGATTGTGAGGATCGTTATGCTCCAGACTAATGTAAGAACTGTTGCAGCTAAGAGCGAGAATTAGAGAGTTGTGGTTAGCAGGGCGATCAGCTTTGCTGGTGCGCGGAGCGCAATCGCAAAGAATTAATTTAGCGCAATCGATTTTCCCTAGTTGGCTGCACTTGTCTGAATCTAATATTTTTCCTTCGACGATCACAACAAAAGTTTTTCCCAACTTTTGTAGAAAACTAGCTGAATCTAAGCAGTCGTGGTAGTTATTAGCCGTATAAATTTGGTATTTACCTATGCTAGATAAAAAAGCTTCTAGACCCTGAACGATAATGCTATCGGTATGACAAATTAAGATAGGAGGCATTGTTATGAATTTAAATAAATGTATGTAAAAAATATAGTAAAAATGTCAATCAATTTATTTAAGACGCTCGATCTGCTAAACCACTAAAAGATTTTTACGCAAGTCCTAGGTTTTTTGTATTTCCCTATAATGACCTGAGTAATCCTCATGTCATTATTATGGAACCTAATATTTGCAGCAGCTACTAGAGGAGTTATCCTAAAAGGGCATAGTTTATCGTTACTTCACCTGAATGAAAAAGTTTTATCGCAACTTTATTAAGTAGAGTATTGCTACTATTTATTTTCCTTACTCATTTAAAATCTACATGAATTAAATACGTCTGACGACGTTATAAAACCGCAATGTAAGTAAGCGAATTTGTAAACTTATGCTATTCGACCGTCCTGAGTTAGAGTCTGGTGAAGAATTAGAACAGTTGAGCAGAATATTAGAAGCCGAAGAAAGCAATACTGAAGAAAGCGATCACGCAATAGATGAACACTTGACTCAGATAATTCTGAGGAGAGATGGCGAGTCTAGGAAAGATTATGGAGCTAGGGTAGACAGGTTCATTAGCTATCTTAGATTTCAAGAAGATACTAGCTATATAACGGCGGAGATTAACCGACTCAATACTCTTAAGAAATCGAGAAAGAACCTGGCAAAAAGATTGATTAATATGATTTTGTATCGTCTTGAGGTCAGTAAAGTCAATAAAATAGAAACTAATAAATATAAAATTAGTGTGGTAAGGAAAGGAGGCAAACAGCCAGTTGAAATTGATTATGATGAGACTCACGATCTGGATTTATTTCCTGAAGAGTTTGTCAAAACCAAGATAGTCAAAACAGTGGATAGAGATGCCATAGCCGATCATCTCAAGGCTGGTATGTCATTACCTTGGGCAAGGCTAGTCGAACGAGGAAATAGATTAAGTATCAAATAAAAATCTTGTTTGTAACTACATAAAAGCAAACGGTTTTACGAATTAACATACTAGTCATTAAATAAATTGTTTTGATGATGAATAGAATTAGTAATAATCCAGTTCTCTTTTTAGACTGGGTTCTCTGCTGTTTGTTCGGCTCTTTAGCTTTATGTGGATTTGCAACAGTATTTTTTGTAGCCGATAAACAGTTTCTGGTCGGCTGCACTTTTGGTTTGTCATTAATGTCTTTAATCTGGTCGCCACTAATTCATAAGACAGGTCTGGTCAGAGTAATTCTGATTTTGATGACTCTATTTATTGCTATTTTCTGAATGTAAAGATGGACGTTTATTTATATTGTAGAAGCTGAAATAGAATCAGGAAGAGTTGTCAGAATATAGACGTAGATTGTTAATTCTAGTTCTCAGCAGTCAATGGTACAAAGCTAAACTTTAATATTGGCTAGCTTAACGAATTCTCCCCAAGCATCAGCCAGACGAATTGGTAAATATTGTTCAATAAACTTGCTTTGAGCTATCGGAGAAAGGCTGAGTTGCTCTAACATTTGGATGCTCATTGCATTGGTATTAAGTAAGTCTCCATGCCAATCTTTAAAAAATTTCTGAATTGGAGTCTCAATAAAGGAAGTACTGCCTCCGCAGTAAATTACGAGATCGAGTTGACCTAATGGAGGCAACATTTCCTGTAACCAGCGCGATAATAATTGCCAATATTCACCGTCAGCCCGACCGATTGCAGCAGATATTGAGCCTCGTTCTCGCTCTTGATATTTGGTGTTGGTACTACGTATTAAATCTTCGATGCGAATTTGACTGGTAAATCCTTGGATAACCTGTTGACAGTTTTTTCCTACTCCATAAATAGCCTCAGAGATAATTGCTTTTTGAATATCATGGCGATAAAGACCGCTGCTATACGCGGCTACAAGATCTAAATAGTTATAAAAACCCAGGTTGGTAGAATGGGAATTACGATGATTAAACTTACCATTTTCAATTAAGAGCAAACTGGTATTTCGATAACCAAACATTAAATAGGCACAAGTTTGATTTTTAATGGTATCGGCACTCGTAGTACGAGACAGATAAGAATAGACACCACTACCTTCTGGTCTAAATTCGATGCTGCTTTCTTTAATCTGATAGGATATTCCGCTGTAGTTAAAGTCCTGTAGAGCTTTTAATAGTTCAAAGCGGACAAACTCTCGA